>CAMNPA010000152.1 GCA_946547205.1 uncultured Selenomonadales bacterium
CGTATTCGCAATCACTCGTCACGCCGACAGCCAACGCCGTCGCGAACGAAACTTTCAAGTGCGGATTGAAACCTTCGCTCCAGGCGGCGGGCAATTTGCTGCGAATCAACGCGCGCATGAAAACGTTCATATAATCCAGATGACTCAGCACGGCGATTTGAATGCCCTTGCGAATCTGCGCACGGTATTTGCAATTAGGAATTAGGAATGTGGAATTGGGAATTGATTCGGGCTTTTCATTCCTAATTCCTAATTCCTCATTCCTAATTATTTTCGCGCCCAGGTTCATGCAGACGCCGCAACCTGTGCAACTCGTCCAACGACAATCGCGAGTCGTTTCGCAAGCTTGAGATTTTTCCCACTCCGCAAGCAAAAAATTTCTGTCGACGCCCGGCGATGTGTGTTCCCACGGCAACGGCTCCCAAAAATTTCGTTCACGTCCGCCGTAAAAATTCGGGTCGATGCCGCAAATTTTAAATGCTTCCGTCCAAACTTCGGGCTTGAACAAATCAGACCAGCCGTCAAATTTCGCGCCGAGTCTCCACGCAGTTTCAATCACACGAGAAATTTTTCTGTCGCCGCGCGCCAACGCACCTTCAAGCACTGAAAGTTTCGCGTTGTGATAATTGAACGTTATCGCCTTGTCGCGAATCAAATTTTTCAGCAGCTGTTGACGACGCTCAAATTCTTCCGCCGAAATTTGCGCAAACCACTGGAACGGCGTCCACGGCTTCGGCACAAAACACGACACGCTCACCGTGATTTTAACGTCGCGGCGATTTTTTATTGTGCGATATAAATTTGCAACCTTCTGCGCCAAATCGGCAATGCCGGCAATGTCGTCGTCTGTCTCCGTCGGCAAGCCCATCATGAAATAAAGTTTGACGCTCTTCCAACCTTTTGCAAACGCGGCGGCGCAGGCGTCAAGCAAATTTTTTTCGGTAACGTTTTTATTTATCACGTCGCGCAGTCGTTGAGTTCCGGCTTCCGGCGCGAATGTCAATCCGCTCTTGCGGACGGTCTGAACTTTTTCGGCAAGGTCAATCGAAAAGCTGTCAATCCTCAAGCTCGGCAAAGAAAAACTGACTTTCTCGGCGCGGAAGTCGTTTTGCAAATCGTCAATCAGTCGCGATAAGCAAGAGTAATCGGCAGAGCTTAGCGAAGTCAACGAAATTTCATCCCAACCGCTTGAATCAATCAGACGCCGCGCAATTTTCCGCAACGTCTCAACTTTTCGCTCGCGGACAGGTCGATAAGTCATTCCGGCTTGACAAAATCGGCAGCCGCGACTGCAACCTCTGAACAGCTCCAACATTGCGCGATCGTGAACAATTTCCATGAACGGCACGACAGGATTTTCAACGGACGGCGTCGCGTCAAAGTCTCGAACAATGCGCTTGAGAATTTTCTGCGGTGCGGACGGCTCCAAAATTTTCAGCCCGATAAAGTTTTCGTCGTCGTAAATCGGCTCATAAAAGCTCGGCACGTAAATTCCGCGAATGCCCGCCAAAATTTTCAGCAGACCTTTTCGCCCGCCAACTTTGCCGGAAATTTTCCATGCAGTGAACGCGTCGACAATCTCTCCGAAAATTTCTTCCGCCTCGCCGACAATGAAAAAGTCAAAGAATTCCGCGACAGGTTCGACGTTGTAGACGCAAGGACCGCCGCCGATTATGAACGGCTCGTCAATCGTTCTGTCGACTGCGTGCAGATGAATTTGCGCAAGGTCAAGCATGTTGAGAACGTTCGTGAAAATCATTTCGTATTGCAATGAAAAGCCGAGCATGTCAAATTCGCGGACGGCACGTTTCGATTCAAGCGCGAACAACGGAATATTCTCCGCGCGAAAAATTTCTTCGGCATCAATCCACGGCGCATAAACTCGTTCGCAAAGAGTATCGTCGCGGCGATTGAGTATCGAATACAAAATTGCCAGTCCGAGATTCGACATGCCGACTTCGTAAACGTCAGGCAGAGCAAGCACGATTCGGCAAGGCGTCTCGTCAAAATTTTTTATCACGCTGTTAAATTCGCCGCCGGTATATCGCGCCGGTTTTGTGAGCAATGAGGAATTAGGAATGAGGAATGAGGAATTATTTTTCATCGTCGTCACCTAAATGAGCTTTAAGCTGTAAGCTTCAAGCTTTAAGGAGCAATTCCTAAAAGCTAAAAGCTCAAAGCTCAAAGCTAAAAGCTAAAAAATAAATTTTTGTTTGTGCATGTGAATGTTGAGCAGAATTGCAATCGATAAAATATTCGTCGTGAGCGAGCTGATACCGTAACTCATCAGCGGCAACGGAATTCCCGTCACCGGCATAATTCCCGTCGTCATTCCGACATTAACAAGCACATGGAACGCAAGCATTGACGTTATCCCGACGGCAAGCAGTCTCCCGAAAACGTCGCCCGCATCTTTGGCAATTTGTATTCCGCGCCACAAAACAATCAGATACAACAAAAGCAACGCGACTGCTCCGACAAAGCCGAGTTCTTCGCCGACGACCGCAAAGATAAAGTCCGTGTGATTCTCCGGCAAAAAATTCAGCTGACTCTGCGTGCCCTCGAACAGTCCTTTGCCGAAGAGCATTCCCGAGCCGATTGCAATTTTCGATTGGATGATGTGATAGCCGCTGCCGAGCGGATCAACGTTTGGATCAAGGAAGACCATGATTCGCATTTTCTGATAATCTTTCATGAACTGCCACAGCACCGGGAACGCCGCAATTCCCGCGATGACGATGCCCGTAAAAATTCGCCACGGCATACCGCAGGCGATGACCATTCCGAAAAAAATTGCCATGAACACAAGCGACGTGCCCAAGTCCGGCTGTTTGAGGACGAGCAGGAACGGTAAGCCGACGTAGCCCGCAATCGGCAGCAAGTCTTGAATCGTGTTGAGTTTGCCCATACGTTCTTCGAGTATCGCCGCCATGCAAATTATCATGATGAGCTTTGAGAATTCGGAAGGCTGAATGCTTATCGGTCCGATTTGAATCCAACGTTGCGCGCCCAATGCCGCGTGTCCGAAAAGCATAACCGCCACGAGCATTATCAAGTTGAAGATGTAAAGTTTTTTGCCGTGTTGAGAAAGTCCGCGATAATCGAAGTTCATGAACAGAACGGCGAGTACTGCATTGACGACCGCGAAAATTCCTTGCCGTTGCACGAACCAGAAACGCTCTTCGCCGGGCGTGTTGATGTGTGTCGCGCTTGAAATTATCACGAGTCCATATATGACAATCGCCGTCGCCGCGAATAAAAGCGTCAAGTCGATGCGACGGATTAAACGTTTGCTTTCTGCGGAAAAGATTGCCAAAAAGTTTCGCCTCCAAACTGCTTTTAGGTTTTAGCTTTGAGCTTTTAGCTTTTAGGTTTTAGGAATTGTCCTTAAAGCTTAGTTCATTGCGCATTACAAATTCCGCGTTGAATTTTCTGCCGCCGCGAAAATTTTCCTGCCGCCGATTATTTTTTTGCAAGGCGAATTGATAACTGCTATAATGCCGCGTGAAAAGGAGGCAATAACTTTGGAAAATGTATTCGACACTTTGACGGAGCGCGGTTTCATTGCTCAATGCACCGACGCTGATGAAGTTAAAAAATTGCTTGGCGAGAAAAAAGTCACGTTCTATATCGGCTTCGATCCGACAGCTGACAGTTTGCACGCGGGACATTTCATCGCGCTGATGGCAATGGCTCATATGCAACGCGCCGGACACAGACCGATTTGTCTTGTCGGCGGCGGCACGGGAACTGTCGGCGATCCTTCGGGTCGTTCCGATTTGCGCAAGGTTATGACTGATGACGTTATCGAACACAACTGCGAATGTTTCAAAAAGCAAATGGCGCGGTTTATCGACTTCAGCGACGGCAAAGCTCTCATGGTCAACAACGGCGATTGGCTCCGCAAACTCGGCTATATCGATTTGCTTCGCGAAGTCGGCGCACATTTCACGGTTAATCGAATGCTCGCGGCTGAATGTTACAAGCAGCGTTGGGACAAAGGTTTGACGTTCCTTGAGTTCAATTATATGGTCATGCAGGCTTATGATTTTTACAAGCTCAACGGCGATTACGATTGCATTTTGCAGATGGGCGGCGATGACCAGTGGTCGAACATTATCGCGGGCGTTGAATTGACTCGGCGCAAAACCGGCAGAGCGGCTTACGGCTTGACGAACAAACTTTTGCTCAAGAGTGACGGCTCGAAGATGGGCAAGACTGCCGGCGGAGCACTCTGGCTTGACGCGGAAAAAGTTTCGCCTTACGACTTCTATCAGTATTGGCGCAATGTCGACGATGCGGACGTTCGGACGTGCTTGAGTTTGTTGACGTTCGTACCGATGGATGAAGTCAATCGCCTTTCAACGCTCGAAGGTGCCGCCATCAACGAAGCCAAACAAATTCTCGCCTATGAAGTCACGAAACTTGTACACGGTGAAGACGCCGCCAATCAAGCTCAAATCGCCGCGCTGAAAATGTTTTCGCAACAGGACGCCGATAACATTCCCGCCATTGAA
>CAMNPA010000153.1 GCA_946547205.1 uncultured Selenomonadales bacterium
GCGTCCCGCTCAGTGGTGCCGGCGACCGCGCGTCCTTGCGCGGTCTATTTTTCATTTCAACTGCTCGATAAATTTTAGCACGTCGTCGAAGGTTGCGGCGAGATTCGGATAAAAAATTTTCGGGCGACGAATCATCACGACGGGCAAATTTAAAATTTCCGCCGCCAAAAGTTTCGTATCGGTGCCGCCGATTTGTCCGCCGTCTTTCGTGACGATAACTTCAGCATTCGCATGACGGAACAATTCAACATTCAGCGCGACGGAAAACGATCCTTGCATGGCGACGATTTGTTTCGGCAACAAGCCAAGAGTTTCGCATAACGTCAAAACTTCGGCGGTCGGCAAAACTCTGGCGGTCAAGTTGCAACCTTTGAGCAAGTCAACGAAAATTTTCAAGCTCCGGCTGCCGGTCGTGAGAAAAATATTTTTACCGAGTTCCGACGCTTTAATAGCCGCCTCTTCGTAGCTGTCGACGTGAAAAATTTTTTCGTAAATCGGCGCGACTTGAGCACGTTCATAGCGCACGTAGACAATCTGCGCAGACGTGGCGGCGTCAATTGCGTTGGCGGAAATATTTTTCGCGTAAGGATGGCTGGCGTCGACAAGACAATCAAAATTTCCGGCACGCAAAATTTTTTCGAGTTCGTCACGGTCAAGCGGCTTATCGTTGATTTTTACGCCCGCGCAAGTTTCCAAAAGTTTTCTACCGTAATCGCTGACAACGGAAGCAGTCACGTCAAAGCCGCGTCGTTGAAGGAAGTCGGCAAGTTCGCGACCGTCTTCCGTGCCTGCGATGAGAAATATTTTTTTGTTCATGTCAACCGGGCGGCCAAGTCATTTTTCTTTTGGCGAGAAAGTGAACGTGCAAATGCGGAACAGTCTGCCCGCCGTCTTTGCCGGTGTTGATTGTGAGTCGAAAACCTGCTTCGTCAACGCCAAAATCTGCGGCGAGTTTCGGTACAACGTCAACGAAAATATGCGCGGCAAGTTCCTTGTCTTCCGCCTGAAAATGCGCGACGCTCTGAATGTGTTTCTTCGGGACAATCAAAACGTGAATCGGAGCTTTCGGCGACAAATCCTTGAACGCGATAACGGTATCGTCCTCGTAAACTTTTTGCGCGGGAATTTCGCCCGCCGCTATCTTGCAGAAAATACAATCAGCCATTTCAAAACCTCCTCAACTTAAATGACGCGTCAAAAAGTCCGCGATAAGTTCCAAAACTTCATCTTGCTGCCAATATTCGTCGGCATGATTCGCGTTTGGAATAAGATAACGTTCAGCTTCCACGCCGCGATTTTTCAACGCTTGGAACAGCAAATCGGTCTGCGCGGGAGAAACGACATTATCGGCAGTTCCATGCATAAGCAACATTGGCGCAGAATTTTTCGTGATGTAATTGATTGGATTGGCACGTTCCGCCGCGATTGGATGAGCTTTAATTCCGCCGTCGACGCCGCCGAATGCAGGCACGCCGTTTACGAAAAGCGCGGTCACACTTCCCGCCGAATTGTACAGCGATTGAACGTCGTCAGAAAAATCATCGGCGATCTTTGTCAAATCGGAAATGCCGTACAAATCGACAGCCGCCGCAATTTCGCTCGACACGTCAAGGTTTTCTCCGACGTTGAAAATTTTGTCGCCGTTGGTGACCGCCGCGAACGCCGTCAAATATCCGCCGGCACTGTCGCCGATAACGAAAACTTTTTCCGCATCGACGTTGAACTTTTGAGCGTTGGCTTTGACGAAACGAATCGCCGACTTCACGTCCTCAATCGGTTGCGGGAAACGCGAATTTGGCACGGTACGATAATTTATGCTCGCGACGACGAAATTTCTTTCGGCAAGGAACATTCTAAGCTGCGGCATACGCGCACGATTTGCCGAAATGAATCCGCCGCCCGTAACGAAAATCACTGCGGGCAATTTTTTCGACACTTGCGGAATTAACAGATCCATTTGCAACGGCTGAATCGGCTTCTCGAACGTGGACACTTGCGAATAGACGACTTCGGGCACGAAATGAATTTTCGGCTTGCGAATCTTCACGTTCAAAATTTTACTCTCGTAACTCATCTACAATTCCTCATTCCTAATTCCTAATTCCTCATTGAATTCAGCCTCCGAGATAAGCTTTGCGAATGTCCTCGCTTGCGGCAAGTTCTTTGGCGTCGCCGCTGATTGTGATTCGTCCCGTCTCCAAAACGTAAGCGCGATTTGCAACGGACAGAGCCATATTCGCATTTTGTTCGACAAGCAAAATCGTCGTGCCCGTCTTGTTGATGTCGACGATGATATTAAAAATTTCGCGAATCAAAAGCGGCGCAAGTCCCATGCTCGGTTCGTCAAGGAGCAAAAGTTTCGGGCGACTCATCAGCGCGCGTCCCATTGCCAACATTTGCTGTTCGCCGCCGGAAAGTGTGCCCGCCAGTTGCAATTTGCGTTCTTCCAAGCGCGGGAAACGTCCGAAGACCATTTTCATATCGGCTTGAATTCCGTCCTTGTCCGAACGCGTGAATGCTCCGAGCTCCAAATTTTCCAGCACCGTCATTTCCGCGAAAATTTTTCGACCTTCGGGCACTTGCGATATTCCTTCGCGAACAATTTTATGCGCCGGCATTCCCGCGATGTCGTTGCCGAGAAAATTTATCGCGCCGGTTTTAGGTTTGAGCAGTCCCGATATCGTCCGCAGCGTCGTCGATTTGCCCGCACCGTTCGCGCCAATCAGCGTGACAATCTCGCCTTCGTCGACGGAAAGACTTATGCCTTTTATCGCGTGAATCGCGCCGTAATAAACGTTGATGTCCTTAACTTCAAGCATTGCCATAAGCAAAACTCCTTTATTTGTCGTGCAAGGAAACGAATTTTTCCACGTCGTTAAAGTATTGAAAGTTGTCGTGGATTTTGTCAAGGCTCCAATCCCACCATTTGATTCTAAGCAGCGCGTCGATAATGTGCGGCTCGAAACGATATTTGATAATCTGCGCGGGATTGCCGCCGACGATGGCATAAGGCGGAACATTTTTCACGACGACGCTGTCCGAAGCGATGACGGCTCCGTCACCGATGACGAGCGGCTTATTTGGATTGACAGCTTTAAAAATACAGCCGCGACCAATCCAAACGTCGTTGCCGATTAAAATTTGCCCTTTGCCCTGCGGCGACATGAATTCTTTCGGGTAAGTCCAATCGAAGAAAAATCGGCTGTATTGCATGACGTTTTCTTTGTTGTGCCCGACGTTCAGTTCAAATTCAAACAGTATATTCCACGAGAGCGAAGAATATTTTCCGACGCGAATATCGCCGTTGCGCTCAATGGACGCGTTATCGGAGATGTAACTTTTCTTATCGAGAAAGAAAGTTGAATTGCTGTTTTTGAACGAGTAACGTTGCGGATAAATGGTGTTGTTTATTGTAAAAGAATTTTTATTTTCAATGACGCCGTAAGCGATGCCTTCTTTGAGCAGGCGCGGAAAATTTAAATTCGGAACTTGAAAAACTCGTCCGTCAATGATTTTGTCGCGCGTGATTCCGTGAGCTTCGAGCTGTCTCAATCGGCTGTAAAAATTCCCGTGCGAAGAGATAATCACAAGGTCAAAGTCATCCGCCAATTTAGCTGCGTCGTCAACGACAGCGACAATCTCCAAATTTCCGCGCTGAACTTCCGCGTCGTAAAAAGGTTTCATTTTCGGATAGAGATCGTCCGTGCCGAAGATCAAAGCTTTGTACGCCATGAGCTCACTCCTTGACAAATTCAAACGTCACGGGAAATTGATGTTTGCGCCCAGCGTCGCGGCAATAGCGTTCGTATATGCGGGAAATTTTTTTGCGTTCATGCTTGGAAAAGTCGCCGACAATCTGAAAGTGAGCTTCGACGGGAAATTTTTTCATCGTGTCCAATTCGCCGAGCCGCTCCTCAATGCAATTCTGCGTCGACAACGGAAAACTCGCGCCGTGCAAAATTCGGAAGACTTCGCGCAAATTTTTCGTCGCGGGATTGAATTCGCAGCTCATCGACAAATTTCCTTCGCCCGACATGTACATTCGCCCGAAACCGTTTTCATCAACGCCTTGCGTCAAAAGCGAAGTCCGCTTGCCGAATTCGTCGACCATAAAAATTTTCGCGCGAGAAATTTCAGCGTGCCAATCTTTTGCGGGCGTGACGTATGAATTAAAATCAACTTCGATTTTGTCGCCGGTCTGCGTGTAAGGGAATTGAGCCGCCTCACGATTAGCGTCACCGATTCTCAACGCCGCGATTGTCGACGCGCTCCGAGCCAACGTCTCACGATTGAAACGATAGACTTTGACGAGAAATTGAACGTTCTTCTCCGACGGTTGATGAAAAGTTTCGCCGGTCGTCCAGTGCGATTTGTCGAAGTAAATCGGCGTGGCAGGAAATTTTTCGTTGTACAGCTCCACGGCGGCATCAATGCGTTTAAAACAATCCGTCCACTGCTCCCAGCTCGTCAAGTCGCGAACGCCCGAACAACTTTTGCTGTGTCCCATGCAGT
>CAMNPA010000154.1 GCA_946547205.1 uncultured Selenomonadales bacterium
GGCTTGCAGTGATACTGTAAATGCGTTTAATGCTTCCAAATCGGTCACCTCATTTTTAGGTTTTAGCTTTTAGGTTTTAGCTTTTAGCTTTTAGCTTTTAGGTTTTAGGTTTTAGCTAACAGCTAACGACTAACGACTAACAGCTAAAAGCTCATTTCCGACGCAATGTGTTGAATTTTGCCGACGACCGCCACGGTGTCGATTCGTGATTGACAATGTGAACGGCTTTAACCTGTCCGCCGGCACCGTAAGCCGAGATTGCCGCCGATATTGCCGCGATAATTTCGGGCGAGATACCTTCTTCAATGACGGGCGCGGGAGCAGGTGCAGGTTCCGATTTGACTGCAACGAGCGGTTCTTCTTCTTCAACCTGCGCGGGCTTAGCTTTTTCTTTCGTCGGGTCAACGAAGTGAATCAGCTTGATAAGATACATCAGCACTACCAGCACAATGAAGACGACCGTCATATTAATCATCATGATAATGAGCGGGTTCGTCGTTACCGGAGAATGTTCCATAAAAAAACCACCTCGAATGATTTAAAAAAGTTGGTTGCAATTCTAAACTTCGCGGGCGATAAAGTCAATTTGCATTTCCTTGCCGCCGATGAAACTTTTTGCCACGTTAAATGCGTCGTCAAATAAAATGACATCAGCCGCCTTGCCGACCGTTAAAGAGCCGAGCTTGTCATAAACGCCGAGTTCAATCGCAGGATTTTTGGTGACGAGTTCAACGACTTGCGCAACGTTCCAATTTGTATTGTCGCGGAAATTTTTTACGACCAGATTCATCGGCGCAACACTTCCGACGAGCGTTCCGTCTTCAAGCGTGGCGCGGTTACCATTGACGAAAACTTTTTGCCCGCCGAGTTCGCTGACACCGTTGCCAATCCCACATGCGCGAATCGAATCGGTTATCAAAATGATTTCACTGCGCGGCTTGCATTTGGCGACAATTCTCTGCGCGGCGGCGTGAACGTGAACATTATCGGCAATGAGTTCGACTGTCGCATTTGAATCGAGAGCTGCTCCGACGATGCCGGGCTTGCGGTGATGAAGTCCTGTTTGCGCGTTGAAAAGGTGCGTGATGTGATTTGCGCCGTGATGAATCGCAGTCAAAGCCTCGTCGTAAGTCGCCGCGCTGTGCCCGATTGAAACGACGATATTTTTTTCGCGACAACGGCTGATGAATTCGACGCCGCAATTTTCGGGCGCAACGGTTACAATTTTAATCACGTCGACGAAATTTTTTATCTGCTCAAAATCGGCGGGCAAGATATTTTCAATCGCCTGCGCACCGTTGAATTTTTTGTTGATGAAAGGTCCTTCGAGATGTGCGCCCAAAATTTTGGCACCGTGCGAAAAATTTTTCCCGTCGCGAATTCGATTGAGAGCACGATAAATTTTTTCAAGCGGCATTGTCATTGTGGTCGGCAAAAAACTTGTGACGCCGGTCGCAGGCAGGAAGTCGGCTAAAATTTTCAGCGCGTCGGAATTGTCGTCCATCGTGTCGACGCCCGCCGCACCGTGAATGTGAATGTTTATGAAGCCCGGCGAAACGAACAGTCCTTGCGCGTCGATAAGTTCAGTGTCGGTCGGAACGTCGCCGATTGAAATTATCTTCTCGTCGAAGGTCAAAGCCTCGCTTATGATTTTAAAGTCGCCGTTTGAATCGGGCACAATCAACTTTCCGTTAATGACAGTCTTCATGCAATCTCCTTAGATGCTGTTGCTAAAAACACGTTAAACAGAGCTGAGACCCGGCGCACAGGACGTGCGCCGCCGCCGTTAGGTGCAGGATTGCACCGTGGCGGATTATACGCCCTTTTCTTTTGCTTACTTTTCTTTTGGGCGCAGCAAAAGAAAAGTAAGATCAGTTCGCCTCGTTCGCGGTGAGCAATGCGGCAACTTTCAAATCGGTTCGGCGGTTCAGGTCAATGAATTCGTTCTTGGTCGTCTGAACGACAGGTTGAGCCGTCACGCGCGAATCGTCAATGTAAACGATCTTAGCACGTTGCCCGTCACTTAAGCCGACCCAAGAGCCGTTGATTGCCTGCAAAAGTTTTTTCATGAAGACGACGCCAAATTGAGTATCGAGTTTGCCCGCGAGCACGTCGCCATACAAAACCTTGATGATGTCGAACGGCGAATTGCGTTGCGCGTAGGAACGATTGGTAGCCATAGCGTCGTAAATGTCAAGCACCGCGATAATCTTGCCGAAGTCGCTGATTTTGTCGCCTTTCAAGCCGCTGGGATAGCCCGAGCCGTCGCAACGTTCATGATGATGCAAGACGCCGAACAAAACATTTTTCAGAGCACGCAACGGAGAATCCAAAAGCATTGCGTAACCGTAGACGACATGTTTGCGGACTTCGGCGAGTTCATCGGCGTCAAGTTTCTCTGTTTTGTTGAGAATGCCTTTGGAAATTTTCATCTTGCCGATTTCGCTCAAAAGCCCGGTCATCACGAGTTCGCCGACTTGCTTGGCACGATAATTCATCCACCGCGCCATAATGCCCGCCAAAATTCCGACGTTAAGCGCGTGGTGAATTACATAGTCTCCGTCGCGTTTCATGTTGTGAATTTGCGTGACAGACTTTGCGCCGTCATCACAGAGTTCAGCGATATTTTCCGCGCGCAAAAGTTCAGCGAGTTCATTTTTGTCAAGCTTGCCGGTGTTTGCAAAACCGTAGTAAAGATTTTGCGTCGCGTTGAAACAATTTTTATAGCACGTCATATAATCCGTGTCGAGCAAATGTTCTTGGCTTGCTTGAGTAGGAGTATAGTCTTCCGCCGTCACGTCGATATACACCGAAAAAATATTTTTCCCGCGCAGACTGTCAATCATTTCTTTGGTCAAGTTGACGCCGCCTTTGATGAGCGTTTTGCCGTCAAAATCTTTAACGGCTCGTCCGACTTTCATGCCCGCGCGCAATTCTGTCACGTCGTAGGATTTAAGCATCCCATCGCCTCCTTTTAACAATTAGGAATGTGTAATTAGGAATGTGGAATGAAAAAAATAATTCCTCGTTGCTAATTCCTAATCGCTCGTCAAATTCCTGCGTTGACAATAAATTTCGTTGCCATGCGTCGACAAGTGCTTTATAATGCCCGCGAGGTGATTTCATTGACTGCAAAAAAAATTTCACGCGGCAATTTCTCTGCCTACGTGAAAAAATATATCCAACTGTGTATCGGCGCGGTGATAGCGGCTGTCGGCTTGGAACTGTTCCTTATCCCGAACGAAGTCATTGACGGCGGCGTTGTCGGTCTGTCGATTATGGCGCAATACGTCACGGGCTTACCGCTCGGCGTCTTCCTAATCGCGTTCAATATTCCGTTTCTCTGGCTCGCTTACAAACAGATTGGCAAAGATTTTGTCATCGCGACGATTGTTGCAATTTGTTTCCTAAGCGTCTGGTCGGAAGTCGTCGGGCAATATGAACAGGTCACGACAGATCCGTTTCTTGCGGCGATTTTCGGCGGCATCATTGACGGCATCGGCGTCGGCTTGATAATGCGTGCAGGCGGTTCACTCGACGGCACAGAGATTGTCGCGATAATCGTTGACAAGAAAACTATCTGGTCTGTCGGCGAAGTCGTGATGTTTATCAATCTGTTCATCTTGAGCGGCGCGGGATTGCTCTTCGGCTGGGATAAGGCAATGTATTCGCTCTTCGCTTACTTTGTCATTTCAAAAATGATTGACGTTGTGATTAAAGGTCTCGACGAAATGTATGCGGTGATGATTGTCACGAATGTTCCTTATGAGCTGACTGACGAGCTTAACGCGAAACTTGGACGCGGCGTCACATTGTTACACGGCGAAGGCGGCTACACGCGTCAAAGCAAGGAAATTTTATATTGCGTCGTCACACGCCTTGAAGTCGACAAACTCAAGCAAATTGTCCTTGACATGGACGAGCACGCTTTCGTGACGATTTATCCTGTCAATGATATTGTCGGCGGTCGTTTCAAAAAGTCGGGTCATTAATTGAACGTTTGATTTGCGTCGTTAAAGGTCGAGTTCATCAGCGCGTTCGGTCATGCCTTTAATGCAAAGTTCCATAAGCAAGCCAAGTTCCATGCCCAAATCATCTGCGCCGCGTTGAATAACTTCGCGATTACATTTCGCGGCAAAACGTTTGTCCTTGAATTTTTTCTTGAGACTCTTGACGCTCATACCGCTCATCTTTTCGGGACGCATCAAAGCATACGCGTGAACAATGCCCGTGAGTTCGTCGACGGCAAATAAACTTTTCTGGCAGTCGGTTGAAGGTTTAATCGTTGCGCCGGTCAAGCCGTAGCCGTGAGAAATTATCGTTGTGATGTCGTCTTCGCCGATACCTTCGGGCTCCAAAAGTTCGCGGACGTGTTGGCAATGTTCGTCGGGAAATTTTTCAAAGTCCACGTCGTGCAGATAACCGATTGCCGACCAATGCTCCTTATCGCCGCCGAAATGTTCAGCCAATGCGCCCAT
>CAMNPA010000155.1 GCA_946547205.1 uncultured Selenomonadales bacterium
TCATGGAAATTTCGTATTTGTCTTTGCGGAAGCCGTAATTGCCGGAAATGCCGCAACAACCTGCGTCAGCAGTCTGAACTTTCACGCCGCCGATTTCTTCCAAAATATCCTGCGCGGGCAGACCGATTGCTTGCGATTTCAAATGGCAGGGCACGTGATACAAAAGTTTTTGATTGAGCGGTTTCAAATTGTCGTTGAACTCTCCGCGCTCCTGAAGAATCTCCAAAAATTCAAACGCGTCGTAAACATTCGTAGCCGCCTCGTGCATTTCGTCTTCGCCAAAAAGTTCGTGATACTCTTCCTTCAACATGAGCGAGCAACTCGTGCAAGGCGTGACGACGGGAATACTTTTGCGTTTCCAATCGAGAATTCGCGCGACGTTGTTATTGGCGTGTTCGCGAGCCTCATCAAGAAAACCTGTGACGACTAAAGGAGATCCGCAACAATTAAAGCCCGTGTCAATCAGAACTTCGTAGCCGTTCGCGTTCATGACTTTAACAAAAGCTTCGCCGACTTGCGGTTCGTTGTCGTTGATGTAGCAGCCCGTGAACAGGACAACTTTTTTGCCGCTTGGATTTTGTTTAATACGGTTGAATTTATCTTTTAACGATGTCGACGCGTAGGCAGGCATATTTCTTTCGCCGGCGAGACCGAGCGCGCTGAACACGCCCAACGTCTTGCCGAAACTCATGCCGATATTTGAGAGCGTCGCGCCGAACGGAATTTTGCGAATCAGTTTAGCCATTTCTTCGCCGTGAGCCAACATATCTTCATGGCGCAGATGCGGATGATTTTTGTAATACTCCGCGCGTTGCAACATGTTGAGCGTCGAAACTGCCACGCCCGACGGACAAGCTCTGTCGCAACTCTTACAGTTGGAACAGTAATTCAAACTTTCTTCAACGTCTTCCTGCGAAAAGTGCATTCTTCCATGCGCAGGACCGACGAGTTTCGGACCGCGATAATCTTTAATCGCCGCCATAACGGGACAATTCGCCATGCAGGACGTGCACGAAAGACAGCGGTCGCCCGTGAAAATTGCTTTAGTCGTGTCGCTCATGATCGTCCCTCCTCAAATTGTCGCGGCTTTATAGGCAGACGTTATAGAAATTCCGCCCGATGACCGCTCAAAAATTTTATCGCAACCGCCGAGATTTGCTCCGACGACGTGCAAATTGTCAAACAAAATTTTTCCGTCCGCGTCGATTGGATTCAAGTTGCCGTCAGTGAAAATTCCCGTCGTTGAAAAACCTTGCGGCTTGTCGTCGAAGAGATTGACGTTGCTCCAATTCTCCGCGCCTTCCGGAAAAAATACGGGCAAATTAAAAATCGGCTCCTTTGGATTGTCGAATTCGCGCATCGTAATTCCGCCGCTGTAAAAGCCGCCCGTCGCGAGGATAATTTTTTTCGCACGGAAAATTTTTTCGCGAACGGCATTTTCAACGACGACGCCCGTAATTTTTTTGCCGTCAACGACACCGCGCACAACCTTTGAATTCTCGAAAAATTTCACGCCGGAACTTTGCAGATACTTCATGAACGCGCGTTGAAGTCTGATACCGGGCGGAGAAGGCGGTAAACAAGTCGTCTCGATGATTTCTGCGCGAAGTTGCGTTTGCACGACCGAGCGCGAGAAATTTCCCATAACGCCCAAAATCGGCGGAATGATAATCGCGTCGTCGACACCGGCATTTAACGCCTTGAGTTCGTTCGCAAGAATTTGTTCGTTGTCCGTCAAAAGTTGCGCGGCGTCCATGCAAGTTATGTCTCTTCCGCCGAGCAAGTGCAAATCAATCTTTGAAGTTTGAAATTCTTTATCGGGAAAATATTTTTTGAGATTATCGGCGAGCATTTTCGGATAAAAATCTTTCAAGCCGTCGATGCCCGCGACGAAAATTTTTTTCTTATCAACGAGGCGAGAAGCGTCCATTGATTCGGGAACGAGCGCGGAATATTTCAGCGTGCCGACAGCCGTGACAATCGGAATTTGCGCGTTGACACGTCCGACGTAAGGCAGATTCGCCTGCGCGGCAATGTCGATGAAAAATTTTGCCGCCGAGTTGAGAACGTTCGCGCCGATTTTTTTGTAGGGATGATGATTCGGCAGATTTTTAATTGCGTCTTCGGGATTGTTGGCGTTGAAAAAATCAATCGCGCCGCTTGCAAGTGGCAATGAGCCGGAGCCGTAAGTCAACACGATGACATTTTTTTTGCGACTGACCGCGACAGCCGCCGCCATAAGTCCCGCGAGTCCGCCGCCGATAACAATCACATCTGCAGGTTTCATTTGGACTCACCGCCTTTTACGTTCATTGACAGTTCGTAAATTGAACGCGTCATTTCGGTTTCGCGCAACGTTCTGCCCAAAAGCACCGGTCGAATTCCTTTCCAACGTCCCTGCAAAAATTCACGCATGCGAGTCAGAGAATCTTTCGCGGTTGATTCAACGCCCATATCCGCGAAGACAGCCGCAGCTCTCAACGCGCAGAAATTTCCTTGACAAGTGCCCATGCCGATTCGTGTCCGCCGTCTGACATCGTTGACGATAAAGCTTGTGTCGTCCTTGCAAATCTCTTCGACTTCCGCGCGAGTGACGTTTTCACATTCGCAGACGAGTTCGCGACTTTCGGGATCACTTTCAAGACGTTCAACGACTTTTTTAAATCTGTCGACGCCCAAACGAGTTGCCGCAAGATTCGTGCCGTATGACGGGAAAAATTTCTTCGCGCGGTCTTTATCGGCTTGAGAGACTTCCTCAACGAGCGGTTCTTCAGCCGTGCGACAAGGAGTCGTGTTGCCGAGTTTCGCGCAAATCTGATTGCACATCTTTTCCGCCATCAATCGATACGTCGTGAATTTGCCGCCGACAATCGTAAACAAACCTTTCAAGCCGTCTTGCTCATGGTCAACGATTGCAAAGCCTCTGGACGCACTTCGACCGACTGCGCCGCCTTTTGGAATGTAAAGCGGTCTGGAGCCTGCGAACGTCCGCAAAATTCTGAAGTCGCGCAAATCCTCAAAGGTCTGCTCGCCGATTTTAATCAAGCTCTCAACTTCTTCGCGTGAAGTCGACGTGTCTTCGGGATTGGGAATTGACATCGACGACGTGCCGAGAATCGTTATGGAGCCGTGCGGAACAAAAATATCGCCATCGGAAGATTTATGCAGCCGATTGACGACGTGATTGACAATGCGCTGATTGAACGCAATTAAAGTTCCTTTGTCGGGTTGAACGCCGATTTCAACGCCCGCGAGTTTGCAAACGAATCCTGCCCAACCGCCCGCCGCGTTAATGGCAATGTCGCAACCGATTTCGTATTCTTCGCCCGTGAATTGATTGCGGACTTTGACGCCGCGCAGTTCGCCGTTGACGGTATCGAATCCGACAACTTCCGTGTAAGTCTTGAGTTCGCCGCCGTAACGTTTGGAACTGTCAATCAGTTGCCACGCCATGCGAAAACCGTCGACAGCCGCATCGGGAACGAGATACGCGCTCTTGACGTGCTTGCGAGAAAGTCGCGGTTCCAATTTAAAAGCTTCGTCCAAAGTTATCGGAGTCGCTTCAATGCCGCTGTCCGCACAACCTTTGACCCAAAGCTCTTCGTAAGCCTCGTCGTCAATGTCAAGCCGCGTGAACATTCCGCCGCACGGTTCGACGCACGACTTGCCGATTTTGCGCATGATTTGATTTTCGATAATGCATTCTTTCGCCGCTTCCTGGTCTTTGACGGCATAACGTCCGCCGCTGTGCAAAAGTCCGTGGTAGCGGGAACTTGCACCGTTGACCAAATCATTTTTCTCGACGAGAACAGCTTTGACACCGCGCATGGATAAATCGCGCAGAATGCCTAAACCGGTCGCTCCGCCGCCGATAACAACTACCGTTGCTTTTTCCATACTGCTCACCTTTCGTTAAAGTTCTCCTGAAAACTTGCTGTAAATTCTACCGCACGATTAAAGCTTAGTCAATGCTTTGGCAAAATTTTATGGGTTGTAGGTTGTTGATGTTAAGGCGATTGATTGCACGAAAAAAGGACAAGCTTTGAACTTGCCCTAATCAGATTGCGTTGTCGAATGAGCATTGAAAATTTTATCTTACCGCGCAACGAATTCCATAAATGACTGCTTATTTTTTTGCGGCGATACGGTCGGTCTGCCCAAGTCTGCTCTTGCTCCGATGGCACTGTCGATTTCCACAAAGCAACGATCCTTGCGTGTTCTGACCTCATCAAGAATCTTGCCCAAGCTCACGTCGTCATTTACCTTAGCCGTGAAATTGTATCCGCACGCCGCAGCAATCTTGGAAAGATCAATTTTTCCCGCTATGGTGGGCAAACCGCCGACGCTTTCATGAGCTCTGTTGTTGATGACAATGTGTACTAAATTTCCGCGCGCAGTCCCGCCAATTACCGCCATAGCTCCCATGTGCATTAGAGCGGCACCGTCGCCGTCAATACACCAAA
>CAMNPA010000156.1 GCA_946547205.1 uncultured Selenomonadales bacterium
AAAAAAAAATTTCACGCCGCCAAAAAAAAGGGGGAAATGCTTTTATGTCGTGGATGAACAATATGCGAGTGGCGTACAAGCTGTTGATTCTTAACATTGTCGCAATCATCGGAATGATCATCATCGGTCTGGTCGGTTATTTCGCCGTCATGCAGGCGCAAGAAGATTTGAATATAATCAGCCAAACCTATTTGAAAGGTATCTTTGAAATCGGTCGTTGTCGTCACGCCGTGCGTTATGCACAGGTTCAAGCTGTCTTGGCTCCTTTGACGGTTGACCCGGCTTTGTATCAATCTCGTCTCGACAAATTCAACGGTGCTGTCAAAGAATTGGACGAATCCCTTGCCAATTACGAAGCGATAATCAAAGACGACCCGCAAGCTCGTGCGCAGGTTGATGCCGCTAAACGTGAATGGGATAAATTCAAAGCCGGCGGCGAGAGAATGTTCCAAATGAAATCGCCCATAGGTGACACCACAGCCATTGCCGCACACAGAAATCAATCTTTGGAATTCTATCAAAACGAAGTCATGCCCTATGCAGTTTCGACCGGCGACGCGATTTTGGTCATTCAACAAAAAGCTTATGAAGACTCCGACAAGACGATTGAACGCAGTAATGAAGGCATTGAGGCTGCAACTCGCAACCTGTTCCTCGTTCTCGGCGGCACGTTCGTTATCTTGATTTTCTTCAGCTTCACAATCACCAAAGCCGTCACTGATCCGCTTAGCAACATGGTCAAAGCTCTGCACCTTCTCAAAGACGGAGACTTCCGCCGTACCGATTTGCTTGATGCTGACCGTGCAGACGAATTCGGAGCAATGGCTCTTGCAGTTCGCGACATGCGTCAAACAATCAGCAAAGTCATTCACAAGACCAGCGACTCTGCAAGCCAATTCGCGGCATCTGCGGAAGAACTCACTGCCAGTGCACATCAAAGCTCTCAAGCGTCCGAACAGGTTGCTCAATCCGTCACCAGCTCTGCAGGCGCAGTCGTCGAACAGCAAGCTCTCATCAACGACGCAATGGAAGCCATCAAAACTGCGTTGGGCTCAATCGAAACTCTTACGAAGACTTCCGATTTGGTCGCGTCAATGGTCGGTAAAGCCATGGACGAAGCCAATGCAGGTACTGAAGCTGTTGAGGCGTCCGTCAATCAGATTATCAGCGTTGAAAAAATCGTTAATGACTCCGCTCTTACCGTCGACAAGCTCGGCAAACGTTCTCAAGAAATCGGACAAATCGTCGAATCAATCAGCGGCATTGCTGAACAAACCAACTTGCTCGCATTGAACGCCGCTATCGAGGCTGCTCGTGCCGGTGAACACGGTCGCGGATTCGCAGTCGTTTCCGAAGAAGTCCGTAAACTCGCCGAAGAATCCGGCGAAGCATCGCAGAAAATCGCAGCTCTTATCGGCGAAATTCAAACTGAAACCACAAGTGCCGTCGACTCCATGCAGAAAGGTAATGCAGCTGTCCGCGCAGGTACCGAGTCCGTTGAAAGACTTCGCTCCACCTTCGACAGCATCAAAGCCGCATCTGCCAAAGTCGAAACCGAAGCAAAGAACATGGTTCGCGAACTCAAGGCTGTTGAAAACTACACCTTCAAGATTCAAGACTGCAACGATAAGACACTTGAAAAAGGTCTTGCGGTCTCTAAAGAGATGGAAAGTGTTTCTGCCGCCGCCGAGCAACAGTCCGCCTCTGCAGAAGAAATTTCTTCCGCCGCCGACGAACTCGCTCGCCTCGCGCAAGATTTGCAGAACTCCTTGCAGATGTTCCAGTACTAAAAATTTCCTACGCAAATTAATTTCGCAGATAAAATTTTTCCCGTCGACACTCGGCGGGATTTTTTTTGCGTTGACTTTGAACGTGCGCTTGCTTATAATTTTTGCCGTTTAAGTTTCAGGAATTGCAGCTCGCGCTTGCGGGCGATTGACAATACAGGAGGAATTCCCATGAAAGTTATATTGCAGGCTGACGTTAAAAAAGTTGGAGCGAAAGGCGACGTCGTCGAAGTTTCGGACGGCTACGGGCGCAACTATCTTTTGCCGCGAAAATTGGCAGTCGAAGCCAATGCCGCCAACTTGAACAGTGCCAAAGTCAAAGCGGAGAATAAAGCTCGCAAACTTCAGCAAGAGGCTGACGAGGCAAAACTTTTGGGCGCGCAACTCGAAAAAATTTCCGTCAAAATTCCCGTCAAGCTCGGCAAGGACGGCAAACTTTTCGGCTCGGTCGGCGGCAGTGACGTTGCCAAAGCTCTAAGCAAAAATCATTCGCTTAACGTCGACAAGCGCAAAATTTCAATCCAAGGCGAAGTCACGGGCATCGGAATTTTCGACGCGGTCATTAAACTTCATCCCGAAGTTACCACGAAAATTAAAGTCGAAGTCGTTGCAGGTTGAACATGTTTAAAAAATTTTTTGGAGCAATCGGCGGCAAGAACGACTCCGATAAACATCAACGGCAAGAGACAGACCTTGAACGCGAAATCAATGCGCTGTATTCAATCTTGGCTGATGCAATGGGCTCGGACAGATTAGTTTTGCAGGCGGGCAAAATGGATGCTCTGCGTTACATGCGCTCATCGAATCCGGCGGAAAGAATCCTTGCCCTGCGCCGAATAATCGAAGAAAATCCAACGCTCTATCCGCCGCCGAAGCCTTCGGAAATGCGCGAACAAATCGTTGCACTGTCGGAACTTTTGGCGGACATCATGGCGCGTCGACAGATTGAGGACAAGATTGAGCGAAAAATTTCGGAGAAGCTTGAAAAGGAACATCAAGACTACGTCAAAGATATTCGTATGCAGGTTTTGAAGGAAGAACATCCCGAAGCCGAAACGCCGCACGATCAGAAAAAACGCGAGGCACTTCAAGAGCTGGAAGACGTTCATTTGAATCAGTCGGTTATGGAACTTTTACGCCCGCAAACGCTTGAAGAAATCGTCGGACAAGAACGCGCCGTTAAGTCGTTGCGCTCAAAATTGGCGTCACCTTATCCGCAACATCTGATTCTTTACGGTCCGCCGGGCGTCGGCAAAACTACAGCGGCAAGACTTGTATTGGAAGCAGTTCGCGGCACGGCGTTAAGTCCATTCGCGGAAAATGCACCGTTTATCGAGACGGACGGCACGACATTACGTTGGGATCCGCGCGACGTGACAAATCCATTGCTCGGCTCCGTTCACGACCCGATTTATCAAGGTGCACAACGTCAACTTGCGGAAGGCGGCATTCCCGAACCAAAGCCCGGACTTGTCACGGACGCTCACGGCGGAATTTTATTCATTGACGAAATCGGCGAAATGGACATCATGTTGCAGAACAAGTTGCTCAAGGTGCTTGAAGATAAACGCGTTTATTTCGAGTCGAGCTATTACGACCCGGCTGATGAACGAGTCCCGCCGTATGTGCGAATGCTTTTCGAGAACGGTGCTCCCGCAGATTTTGTGCTAATCGGTGCGACGACTCGCGATGCCTCTGCGTTGAATCCTGCGTTGCGTTCACGTTGTGCGGAAATTTATTTCGAGCCGTTGACGCCCGCGCATATCGTCGACATCGTCAACAATGCCGCTCAAAAGCTCAACGTCGAACTTGAAGACGGACTTGCCGAAACAATCAGCGAATACACGATTGAGGGACGCAAGGCGATTAACATTCTCGCGGACGCTTACAGCTTGGCTCTTGACCGCGACGAAGAAAAAGTTTTGCGCATTGATCGCCCGATTAAAATTGAGAAACGCGACGTTTACGAAGTTGCGCAAGTCAGTCGGCTCTATCAATACGTCACTCGCAAGGCGTCCGGCAAATCAGCTGTCGGGCACATTTTCGGACTCGGTGTCAGCGGATTTATCGGCTCCGTGATTGAGATTGAGGCTGTCGTTTTCAATGCGGAAAAAGGCAAGGGCACGATTCGATTCAACGAAACTGCCGGCTCAATGGCGAAGGATTCTGTTTTCAATGCGGCAAGTGTCTTGCGGAAAGTGACGGGCAAAGATATTCACGACTTCGACGTTCACATCAACGTTATCGGCGGCGGAAACATTGACGGGCCCAGCGCAGGCACGGCGATATTGGCGGCGTTGGTCAGTGCAGTCACGGGCAAAAGAATTCGTCAAGACGTTGCGGTCACCGGAGAAATTTCTCTGCAAGGCAAAGTTCGACCTGTCGGCGGAGTTTTTGAGAAAGCTTACGGCGCGAAACAGGCGGGCATTAAAACTTTGGTCATCCCTAAAGAAAATGCGAAGGACATTCCGCGCGGACATCTCGGCTTGAAAATTTTCGCAGTCGACACGGCTGAAGAGGCGTTCAAGAAAATTTTCGCGGACACCGTTGAATTCGTCGACGACACACCTTCGCCCGCGCAGATTGAGAAAGTCGGCACGTCGAATGGTCACGGCGTCAACGTCGATAAAACTTCTGCGTCGGATGAAATCGGCACGTCGAATGCTCAA
>CAMNPA010000157.1 GCA_946547205.1 uncultured Selenomonadales bacterium
GAAATTTTCATCAAGAGCACCGTGCCCGCCAAGCCGCCCATGTAAAACAAAATCGGATCGCCGTATCGTCGAAAAGTCATATTGACGTGTTCATTAAACCAAAATGCGAAAACGACCATCAACATCAGTACAACGCACGAGGTCAAGCTGATTTTGTCGACGAAATTATTTTTGCGAATCAGAATACCCGCAAGGATAAAAATTTGTGACACGAACGCAATATCAATTCCCATCGGCAACACGACGTTGAAACCGATGCTTGCGAAAAAAATTGCCGCCAAAAAAATTTTCCAATCGATTTTCTTCAGCCGATTGTGCAGCGCGACGAAAATTATTTCCGTAAAGAGCAATGCCGGCAAAAACCACAGTGGTGCCAAGATTAAGCCGAAACCGTCGTTGTTGCCGATAAAAATTGCCGCGAACGCATCAAGCGGCTCGATTTTATCCCAATCCCATAAATATGTTAAATATCCCGCCTTGTGACAGACGATAAACCAAATCGGATACCACAAAAGCTCAGCGAGATAATACGGCAACAGCAATCGCTTGACGAGTTTTATTTCAAAAGATTTATACACCCCCCCCCACTTGTTTAAATTCAGCAGAAAGCCCGCTGTCACGAAGAAAAATGGCATGTGGAAGACAAAAATAAATTTCCATAACGGACTGTATACTTCTATATCGTGACCTAGCACCATGAGAATTATCGCGACGCCTTTTGCGAAGTCAATCCAAGGGATTCGCGGTGCGGCTTGTTCAGTCATCAATCATCACACTTTCAATCAAAAAAATTTCTCGCGCAGTGTATCAAAATCGGCTGTGCAAATCAAATTTTCTTCCGCCGTGATAAGTTGACATAAAAATTTCGCCGCCTTACAATCAACGCAGATTTTTTGGAGGAGAAATTTTTATGCAAGGTCGCGACAACGGCGCAGTCAAAGATTTAACGGTCGGCGAGCCTGCGCGGTTAATTTTTTATTTCACGCTGCCACTTTTGGCGGGCAATGTTTTTCAGCAGCTGTTCGGTTTCGTCGACACGCTCATTGTCGGCAGATTTCTCGGCGTCGAGGCGTTGGCGGCAGTCGGTTGCACCGGGCCTTTGATGTTTCTGATGCTCGGTTTCGTCGGCGGAATGACGAGCGGCTTTTCAATCTGCACCGGGCAAAAATTCGGCGCGAAAGACTTTGACGGCGTGCGGAAGTCTGCGGCGATTTGTATCGTGTTGAGCTTTGCGGTGTCGATTGTGCTGACAATTATCGGCGTGATGTTTTGCAGAGATTTGTTAATCGCGATGGACACTCCGCACGAAATTCTCGACGGCGCGTTTGATTTTATTTCAATCGTCTATGGCGGCGTGGTGATGTTCGTTTTCCTGCAAATGTTGACGAATTTAATCCGCGCACTTGGCGACAGCAAAATGCCAACGGTCATTCAAGCGACGACGCTCATGATAAATATCTTGCTCGAACCCGTGGCGATTATCGGTCTCGGACTCGGAATACCGGGCTCGGCTGGCGCGACGATTGTTGCGTTGACGCTCGGAAATATTCTCTGCATATTCTACATAAAAAAGCGCGTGACTTATCTGCATGTGCGGCGCGAAGATTTTGCGTTCGACAAAGATTTTTGGATTGAGCACCTGCGAATCGGTCTGCCGATGGGCTTTCAATCGTCAATCATTGCAATCGGCGCAGTCGCCCTGCAAATCGCGTTGAACGGTCTCGGAAGTGTGGCGGTCGCGGCATTTGCGGCGGCTCACAGAGTCGACGGAATTGCGGTTATGCCGATGATGTCGTTTGGCGTGGCGATGGCGGCTTACACTGCTCAAAATTTCGGCGCGAAAAAATTCGGACGCATCGTTGACGGCGTGAAGAAATGTATTTTTATGTCGTGCTCGTTCAGCGTGTTGGTCGCGATATTCAACATTTATCTCGGCGCGGAAATAATCGAGCTGTTCGTCGGCGCGGACGCGGTGCAGGTCATTGAATACGGTCAGCTGTTCCTAATCGTAACGGGCTTGTCGTATTGGTCGCTGGCGTTGCTGTTTATCTTCCGTTTCACGTTGCAAGGTCTGGGACAAAGTTTGATGCCGACAATAGCGGGCGTCGTCGAATTGGTGATGAGAATTGCCGCCGCGATTTTCCTGGTCGAGTATCTGAATTTTTTGGGCGCATGTTTGGCGGCACCAATGGCTTGGATTGGCGCACTAATCCCGTTGGCGATTTCGTTCATCATGACGGCCCGGAAGTTGCGTCAAAGCGAATAATCCGCGCGTGAAATTAAAAATCCTCTGCAGACATTTGCTCACAGAGGATTTTTTTGTTCGATAAACTTTGTTGCCGCGATGAAAATTTTCCGCTAAAATATGGGCATTGCCGATCAACCTTCTCGTTTTTTGAAAGGAGGTGAAAGCAATGCTTACAACGTTCCTGGTAACCGTCGCAGCGAACGTCACGTCGGGAATAATCCTGCACTACGTTTGCAAGTGGCTGGACGGTCGGAAGTAGACACATACAGCACAGTGGTTATCGTTAATCTACAAAACGAATCAGCTCATTAAAGTTTGAACTCCGAGTTCGCAGCTCGGAGTTCTTTTATTGCCGATGCCACAATGCTTACAACGTACAAGTTATCTTTGTGGTATATGCAATATATCACAGCGCGAAAATTTTTTCAAGCCCGACATTCAACCGCCAATCAATTTGTTGCGCAATTCAAGATAAGCTCGCGTGAAGTGAATTCCGTTTTGAGATTCGTTGCGCGCACCGTAAGGATGATTCGTGACGGCAAGACAAGGCGGCGATTGAATTCTTTTCGCGACACCCATGCCCGTAAATGCTTTCCACCAACGCTCCAAGTCGTCAACAAAATCTTTAGCCGTCGGGAAGTATTTCTCTACAAGCCCGGCGTTGCAACCGATATTTTCTTCCGACTCGCCGCGTTGTCTTTGCCCTTCAACTTCAGCTCCGCAAAAATCGCCGCCATCGGAATCAGTTGCGATTGATAGGGAATGTATTTTTTGGTCGTGATGCCTTCTTCCGCCAAAAATTTGCCTGCCTCGTTGAATCCGTCAATGATGTTGCCCTTGTACTGAAGATAAGCCTCGCAGTCGAGCTTAAGGATGTCCGCGCCCTTGCAGCTGACGATTTTTGTTTTGCCCGTGCAGAAATTTTCGTAGCTGACCAAAAGCGTCAACGCGGTGATGAAGTCCGAACAATCTGCTTCCGTCAAAATCTCAAGTCCTTGCTCGGCGAAGTCCTCTTGAATTTTTTCCCAGTCCTTGCGCAATTCAATGGGCTTGCCGTTTGAATCGGTGTGCGCCGCAAAAATCGCCGTCAACAAATCGAACACGCCCAATTTCTCCACGTCGCTGTTGACTTTGTCGAAGATTTTGCAGACAGCCGCCAACGCAGTTTCCTTTTCCAGCTCAATGATAACAATCTCGTAGGAGCAGACGGTTTTAATCACTGTTTCTTCAAATTCGTCAACAAAATCTCTCGCAATGTCATCACCGTGAAATCTTTCATAAGCGCGAATCCATTTGCGACTGTCGAAGATTTTATTCAGCGGGAACATTCCGGCGGCGTATTCCTTTTCGGGCTTGGACAAGTCCCAATTTATGCCCTTAGCCTTGAGCTTGCGATTCGACGGAACGGAAATAATCATGTCCTCTTCGTCCGAAGAATCTTTGACGGCTCTAATCGCCTTCGCCATGTCGACGTAATAAAAATATTCTTTGCCGGTTTTGATTTTGACGGGCTTGTCGGAATAAATCGCGCCGAAAAGTGAAGTCAGTCGTTGTTGACCGTCGAGAATGAGCTGTTGCGGCAAAGTGTCGGTTGTTTCCGCGCCGAAAATCGGTCGTCGAGCAAATTTCAGACTGTTCGCGTCGCATTCCAAAAGGAGAATCGAATTTATCGGGAAGCCGCGAATCACGCTTTCAAGCAACGATTTAATCTTGTCGTCGTTCCAGACCCTTCGCCCAATCGCACGATGATTTTCAGCCGCCAATCAATTTATTGCGCAATTCAAGATAAGCCCGCGTGAAGTGAATTCCGTTTTGAGATTCGTTGCGCGCACCGTAAGGATGATTCGTGACGGCAAGACAAGGCGGCGATTGAATTCTTTTCGCGACACCCATGCCCGTAAATGCTTTCCACCAACGCTCTAAGTCGTCAGCAAAATCTTTAGCCGTCGGAAAATATTTTTCGACAAGCCCGGCATTGCAACCGATATTTTCTTCCAACGTGTCCGCCGCGTACAAATTCAAAATTTCTTCCGGCGTCAAATTTTTTTCGGCGAAGGCGCGGAATAAATAATCGTGATACGGATACTTGAGCGGGTCGCCTTTGCCTTCGTCGACGTTCTGCGCAGTTGAAAGCTCGGCACTCGGAACGATGTCGATGATGCCTTGCGGAATGACTTCGCGCCCGTAAATTTTTTCGTTCATG
>CAMNPA010000158.1 GCA_946547205.1 uncultured Selenomonadales bacterium
TGGAGCTTGTTCGCGCCGTCGAATCAAACTTCAAGCTTGCGAAATGTTGAATACGAGGGCGAAATTTATCAGATACGCAACAATTTCTATCCGTTTTTATTGTCGGAAGTGCGCGCTTGGGAATGTTCGTCGTTATCGATGGCGGCTCGGCTTGAAACGGCGACTGAAGACAGATTCGCGGCACTGTGGATAAAAAAACACCGCGACGAGTTGTCTGCGGCGGCGATATCGGTTTTGAATTCAGCACGGACGATTTACAAAAAATTTTACGCGGAGCTGAACAAATTGGACGTAGCGCATTGGAAAATCGAGGCTTGGGACGCGGGCTGGTATCAAATTCGCATGAGTTTAGGCGACACGGTAGACTTGTCGGAGCTGTCAAAGAAATTGGAGCCGCAGATTTACGAGCTGGGCTTTTTACGTGACGAAGTGCGATATTTTTAATCGTAATGTCCCTTGCAAGATTTGATAATAATCGTATCGTTCTCGACTTTGTAAACCAATCTGTTCGTGTCATCAATGCGGCGGCTGTAGCCTGCGCCGTATTTGAGACGTTCGGGCTTACCTTCGCCGCGCAGAATTCCGTCGCGCTCAATGCTCCGCAACAGACGATTGATTTTGTCGAACGTTTTTGGGGCTTGTTTGCTCCAATATTTGTGTCGAATGCTTGATCTTCAAACAGCTTGTTCATTGATAAATTTCTCCCATTCCTCGTCCGTGAATTCGACGTAATGACCGGCTTTGATGTTGTTGTCACGTCTTTCCATTTCGGCGTAGAAACGAGCATTATGAATTGCCTTTTTAAGATTTAACTTGCCTTCCGCAATCATCTCTTTAAGCTCTAAAGCAAAAAATTTCAATTCGAGCGGCGTGAAGGTAACGTCTTCGGTGACGTTCAAAATTTCGGTGGTCAAAGTTTGTTCATCAATCATTTTAAGCACTCCTTGCCGATATTTTTAGAAATTCTTATTGCAGACGCCACAACGATTGCAGCCGTCAAAACAAGGCGTCGTCGATTTGAATTCGCCGGCACGTTTGAATTCGTCGCGCAGATATTTTTTGCTGAAACCTTGATTGAGAAAGTCCCACGGCAAATTTTCATCGAACGGGATTTCGCGCAGATAAAAATTTTCGTCGAGACCCGCCGCCGCGAAATTTTGTCGAAATTCCTGCAACGATTCAGATTGCAAAACGACTTCCGAAATTTTTCTGTCGCCGCGTGACAAAATCGCTTGAACTTGTGACGAGCGCACCGACTCCGAAATTATTTCGACGCCGCGAATTGATTTTAATTGTCCGCGCAGAATTTTCAACGCCGCGTCGAGATATTTTTTTTGTGCGAACGGCGACCATTGAAACGGCGTGAAAGGCTTGGGCACGAACGGATTCACGCTCAACGTTAATCGCCCGTTGCAAAATTTTTTTATCCGCGCCGACAAATCCGCGACAGATTCCACGTCCGACAGTTCCTCAAATGGCAAGCCGATCATGAAGTACAGCCGAAAATTTTTTATTCCCGCCTTCAAGCCGAGTTCGATTGCCGAGAAAATATTTTCTTCCGTGATGCCTTTGTTGACGACACGCCGCATTTTTTCGGAGCCGACTTCGGGCGCGATTGTCAAAGTTTTCAAGCCGCTTGCCGCCAAAGATTTCATAAGCTCCGCCGTGACCGAATCCGCGCGAAAACTTGCAACCGACATTTGCAGCCGTTCGCCGAGAATGAATTTGCACAGCTCATCGATTTGCGGGTAGTCTGAAATTGCCGCGCCCATCAGTCCGATTTTCTTGCCGAATTTTTTTGCGGAGAGAATTTCTGACTTCAAAACGTCGAGTGAACGATTTCGCGGTCGTCGAAAACAATAGCCCGCCATGCAAAATCGACAATGCCTTCCGCAACCGCGCGCAGTTTCAATCAGATACATGTTGAATTCGGCGTCGTCAGTTAAAATCGTCGAATGCGCAGGAAAATCGTCGAGATTTTTTATCCATTGCCGCGAAACTTTTTTCGGGAACAGTGGAACATACACGCCGGGAATTTGCGACAACTTTTCCAGACGTTGCAGGCGCGGAAGATTTTCGGAAGAAATTATTTCGTCGACAAGCGGCGGCAAAATGATTTCGCCTTCGCCGATGACAAACGCGTCGAAAATTTTTGCAAGCGGTTCGGGATTGAACGTCGCGCAAGGTCCGCCGGCGATAATTATCGGGTCAAAGTCCGTTCGTTCGCTCGCACGCGAATTTATTTTGCCGAGACGGAGCATTTTGACGACGTTGAAATAATCCGGCTCAAAACTTACCGCGAATCCGACGACTTGAAATTTATTGAGCGGCGTCTGCGTTTCCATGCTCAAAAGTTTATCCGCCGTGTTCAAAAAAAATCTTTCGCACGTGACTTCTCGCCGCGAATTCAGCAGCTCGTAGATTATGTGAATGCCAAGGTTTGACATGCCGACGCGATAAAAATTCGGGTACGCCAACGCAAATTTCAATCGCCCGCCGGATTTGACGACTAAATTTTTTTCGGCGGCAACCTTCGCCCGCAAATCGTCTTCGTAACTCCACGCCATGAAAGTCCTCCAAAAATTTTTCCGCAATGATAACAAAAAAAATCCTCCGCAACAATACGGAGAAAAGTTTTTCATCTGCAATGTCGGATTAAAGCTTCGGCAGATGAGTCGGTTCCGGCAACTTCAAAAGACTGCCCAAATATTCGTCGGTGCCTTCGGACTTGTAAGAGAAATCTCCGCCACCCGGCGTGAAAGTCATTTCGCCGAAATAAACTTTGCCGTCAATTTCGTAGAAGTCAACGCGAACGAATGCAAAACCTTGCGCAAGTTTGGCGGCGAGTTCTTTCATCAGCTCAAAATTTTTCGGCGGCGAAATTTTTTCGGGATGTTCACTGCGCGGATGATCGCTTCTCTCAACGGTTGTCGGCGTCCAATTCTCATCAAAATAATTCAGTTTCAAATTGGTTGAACGGTCAGTCAAATATTGGCAGTAAAATCAACGCTGTTACTGCCGCCGGTAAGATCCATTAATCGGCGTCGTAAATTTCTTTGAGTAAAGTCTCCTTGCGCAATTCAACGCAATGACAAGTTCTGGCGTTGGCGGAAGTATTTTTTATCGCGTCGAGTAAAATGTTGCCGATAAGTTTTGCGTCGTCGAAAAAAATTTCCTTCATGACCTCATGCGACCAAACTTTGAGACCTTCGCCGTAGTTGACGACAAACGACAAGTTAGCATAGCACGCGCCGATTTCCCGCGCCAAATAAACTTCCGGCGCAAGACTTTGACCGACGATGTCCGCGTGACCTTGGAGCATTGCAATTTCAGCAGGACTTTCAAAGTGGCGACCGTCCGTGACAGCGTAAATGCCGCGCTCGAAAATTCTGCCCGTGAAAAATTTTTCTGCCGCCGACAAAAGTTTGCCGCGCAGTTCGGGACAAAGAGCGTCGCGCATTATCAAAAGATACCGTCCGTCAAGTTGAACGTCCTTTCGCACCGACAAATCAAGATAATCATCGGGAATGAGCAAATCGCGAGGATTGAGCAGCCGATTGACAGTGCCGACGCCGCCTTCCGATAAAATTCTTTTGACGCCCGCCGCTCTGAACGTCCAGAAAATTTGCCGACTCGAATCAGCGCGTGTGATGCCGCTCCGCCAGCCGTGCATTTTACACGTCAAAAAATTTTTCCCGTCGACGCTGCAAAATCTGAACGCGGGACTTTGACCGTAAGGCGTCTCGAAAAAAATATTTTCCGCCAAAATTTCAACGCCCGCAAAATTTTTCGGGAAGTCGCTCGACAAAGTGCCGGAGCCGCCGATAATCGCGAAGTCGACGTTTGGAATTTCCATTGCAATCATCGCCTTTCACAGCAGGACAAAATGCGTGTCGCTGATTTTTTGCACAGTCGCGGCAGAATAATTCACGTTGCTTGAATCGTAAACGACAGGTCGACGAAATTTTTCGACGCGCGGATTCGGACACGGGACGGCGGACAATAAACTTTTCGTGTAAGGATGAATCGGGTCGGAAAAAATTTCTTCCGTCGTGCCCGTCTCAACGAGATAACCTAAATGCAACACGCCGATACGGTCTGAAATGTATTTGACCATGCTCAAATCGTGCGCGATGAAAAGATAAGCGCATTGTGTCTCCGATTGAATGTCCTTCATCAAGTTGACGACTTGAGCTTGAATCGACACGTCAAGCGCGGAAATGCATTCGTCGGCGATAATAAGTTTCGGCTTCATGACGAGAGCGCGAGCAATTCCCGCACGTTGACGCTGACCGCCGGAAAATTGATGCGGATAACGTTCGGCGTGCGCGGGCGACAATCCAACTTTCTGCAACATTTCCGCGATAATTGCGTTGCGTTCCTTCACGTCGGAATAAAGTTCGTGAATGTCCAATCCTTCGCCGATAATGTCGCCGATTTTTTT
>CAMNPA010000159.1 GCA_946547205.1 uncultured Selenomonadales bacterium
CGGGCGTCAGAGCTGCCGAGCCGACCTGCGCGGACGTTGGAATTTTGGCGTCGACGGATATTTTGGCGATTGACCAGGCTTGCTGCGATTTAGTCTGGAGTGCGAAAGACACCAACGACCTTCGCGAACGCATTGAAGATCGTCACGGCTTACGTCAACTTTCGGCAATGGCTGAACACAAAATGGGCAACAGTCAATATGAACTGATAAGCGTCGATTGAGCAGACGATTTAGGAGAACTTCTCAACAGAGAAAAAAATTTGTCGCAGTCCGCGCAGATTGTGACGGTCGCAGAGACTCAAACGGTATTCGATAAACTTTCGGCGGACGCAAAGAGACAATCAAGGCGTTGGAGACGGCTCAATCGGCGGAGAAAAAAATTTTGGCGGCAACAGAAAAATTGCGCGTAGAAGTTTCGGCAATGGCTCTACGAAAAAATGATGCTCGCACGTCCAAATTCGCCGATGAGGCTTATGAATTGGGCAAGGGCGTTTGAGGAGTTGAGGGCGTGAAGAAATTTTTTCGCGGCGATGATAATTTTGCTCGTCGCATTGTCAATCGGCTGTCAAAAATTCGCGGCAACGGAGACGCTTGAAATGAACGCGGAAACAAAATTGATTGACGTGATGAATCGCCCGGAGTTCGCGGGCTTCGGACACTTGCTTATCTCGCAGGGCGTGCGGACTTTGTCGCCGAATGATCGCGTCCGTGACCTGCAGAAGTTTTACATTTGGCACACGCACATTTCCACCGACACGACACTTGACGTGCTCAACGAATTATCTGCGCGGGCTCAACGCGGCGAAAAAATTTTCTATCCGATTTACGACGACGACCGCAAATTTGAAACAGGCTTATTCTTTTTGCGCGGCGAGAAAGGTGCACCGTTTGCAGTCGTCAATGCCGGCGGCGGTTTCGCTTATGTCGGTTTGTTGCATGAAAGTTTGCCTCACGCGCTTTATCTCAGTCGCAAAGGTTACAATGCTTTCGCGTTGCAATATCGGACGGGCGGCTCTGAAGTTGCTTGCGAAGATTTGGCGGCGGCGTTGAGTTTCATATTTCGACACGCGGACGAACTCGGCGTTGACGTGAACGGCTACTCACTTTGGGGCGGCTCTGCAGGTGCGCGTATGGCGGCTTATCTCGGCTCTTACGGTGCGGAAAATTTCGGCGGCGACAAAATTCCGCGTCCTGCAGCTGTCATCATGCAATACACAGGTCACAGCGATTACACTGCCAATGATCCGCCAACGTTCGCTTGCGTCGGTGAGCGTGACGGCATTGCTTCTTGGCGCATGATGAAACGACGCATTGACAATCTCGCCGCGAATGGTATCGTCACGGAGTTTCACAAGTTCCCGAATCTTGAACACGGCTTCGGGCTCGGACTCGGCACCACGGCGCAAGGTTGGATTGACGACGCGATTAACTTTTGGGCGACGCAGATAAATTCTTTCTTGGCGCACAATGAAACGACGCATTGACAATCTCGCCGCGAATGGTATCGTCACGGAGTTTCACAAGTTCCCGAATCTTGAACACGGCTTCGGGCTCGGACTCGGCACCACGGCGCAAGGTTGGATTGACGACGCGATTAACTTTTGGGCGACGCAGATAAATTCTTTCTTGGCGCACAATGAAACGACGCATTGACAATCTCGCCGCGAATGGTATCGTCACGGAGTTTCACAAGTTCCCGAATCTTGAACACGGCTTCGGGCTCGGACTCGGCACCACGGCGCAAGGTTGGATTGACGACGCGATTAACTTTTGGAGGGCAAACAGATGAAAGATGTTGTTGTATTGGTCGGCACCGGCTCAATCGGTCAAGCCATCGCTCGGCGTGTCGGCGCAGGCAAACATGTTGTCTTGGGCGATTTGAAACAGTCGGCGGCGGACGTTGCGGCTGAAATTTTGGAAGAGGCGGGCTTTGAAACTTCAACAATCGCAGTCGACATTTCGTCACGTGAATCGATTTTGAAACTCGTCGAACACGCTCAACATTTCGGCGCGGTGAAGAATTTGATTAACGCGGCGGGCGTGAGTCCTTCGCAAGCACCGGTCGAAAAAATTTTGCAAGTCGATTTATACGGCACGGCAGTTTTGCTTGAAGAATTCGGCAAAATAATTTCGGACGGCGGCTCCGGCGTGATAATCTCTTCGCAATCGGGACACAGGCTCGGCGCGTTGACGGAAGAACAAAATTTTCAGCTCGCCACTGCTCCGACGGAAGAGCTTTTGAATTTGCCGTTTATAAAATCGATAACCGACACTCTCAAAGCTTATCAAATCTCGAAGCGTTGCAACGTCTTGCGCGTGGCAGGTCAAGCAACACCTTGGAGCAAACGCGGCGCAACGATTAACTCAATCAGTCCCAGCATAATCATCACGCCGTTAGCTGCCGACGAATTGAAAGGTCCTCGCGGCGAAGGTTATCGCAAAATGTTGGCGGCGTCACCTGCAGGACGTGCCGGCACTCCCGATGAAGTCGGCGACCTTGCGGAATTTTTGATGAGTAGTCGCGGACGATTCATCAGCGGCGCAGATTTTCTGATTGACGGCGGAACAACTGCATCATATTTTTTCGGCGATTTGCAATATCTCAAGGCGACGCACTGAAAAATTTTTCACGGCTCCTTTGCACGACGCAAGGCGAGCTTTTTTTTGTGCGCACATTGCCCGCGCAGGTTTCGTTAAAAATTTCTTAAATCTTGACTATGAAAGGATTAAAGCAGTAAAATTACATAAGCTATACGGTTTTGCTCTTGTTGCGGGAAGGAGCGATGTCCATGATTAAAGTTCAACGGCGGTTTCTCCGAATTCTTTTGGGAGTTATCGCCGCACTTTATATTGACCTTCGCGCAAAGGTGATGCTATGGAAAAATTTAATCCGACTTACAGCTTGACTGAATTCAAGAACTCTCATTTTAAAATTACACAAACTGCTCAAAGAACGGCTTTGGAATTGGAATTTGATGAAGATGACGTTCGACGAATCGTTTCGACAATGGAACTTAAACATTTTTATAAGTCGATGACTTCATACGCGAATCACAAAATTTGGCAGGACGTTTATCACGTTCCCTGCGGCAATATGATTCTCTACGTAAAATTTACGCAGAATGTTATCTCCGAATTTACTTTGCTGTCGTTTAAAGAGAAGTAGGAGTGATTATTGTGATTGAAGATACGATTATCCATCCAATAACCGGCGAAACTTTGTATCGCGACGTGCGTCCTATGGAATTTACTTTCAGAGGCGAAAAAATTATTTTTGACCAGCCGGGTTGGTATCCGAAAGATGGAAATGATGAAGACGGCATACTTTCTCAAGAAGATATGAAGGTCGGCGGCGATATATTGCGTCAGTTAAAAGCCCGTTATCAAGCCGCGCAGGAAAATAATTTCGCGCTCGGAAACGTCGCGTCCGCTTAAAATATCGTTTCTGAAAAAGTTTTATCGAGGTGCCGTATGTTTGAATCCATGCACAGAGAATTTATACACGGCAAAAAATTTGACGAACAATGGCAATCGTTAGGTTTGACTGACGATAACTTGAAAGATTTACAAATGATCCTGTTAAAGAATCCGAAAATCGGCTCGGTGATACAAGGCACCGGGCGATTACGGAAAATGCGTTACGGTTACGGCAATCGTGGCAAATCACACAGTGTGCGCGTTTGCTACGTCGACTTCGAGATTCATGAAAAAATCTTTTTGATAATGGTATTCGCAAAGAACGATATGGAGAACTTAAGCAAGGCGGAGCGGAATTCCATTAAGCAGCTGATTGAACGTCTGGAAAAGTACTTTAAGGAAGTGAAATTATGAGTAAGGCATACGAAATGATTTCCGAATCGCTCAACGAGTTAATTTACGATTTGGAAGTTAATGACGGCAAGAATTTAAAGCGCGAAGTTATGTCGGCGGAAGAAATTACAACGCAAGAGACTTTGACGGAACAAAAAGTTTATCGTCAACCGTCGGGCTCGCGCTCTGAAAAAGTTTTTCGTCGACTGACAGCAACACAATAAACGGAAGCCTTTTGACAATGTCACAAGCAATCTCATCAATACGTATCTGCACTGCAACGCCTGTACGTTTGATGTGCAACATAGACGGCTCCCGAATTAACGATTTGTTTTTCTCGTAAATACTTCACGGCACGGCAGATGTCAATACACACGGCAAAAAGTGGTCGCTTTTCTCAAAAAGTGGGCGATAATTCCTTCCCGCCGACGTGATATAATTCATGAGAATCATCAAATCTACTTTAGGGGGTTTTAACAATGAGGAACAAAATTTTCGTAACGCGGGCGGATTTTAAGTTCGACCTGCAACGTTTCGCCGTTATATCGGAGACGTTTGAAGGCGGCGTCTACACGCTGACGACCGACAAAGGCACGCTCAAGCTA
>CAMNPA010000160.1 GCA_946547205.1 uncultured Selenomonadales bacterium
GTGCAATTTCGCGCTTGGATAATAAATCGGCGTGGTTATATAAAAAGTTTTCATTGAATCTTCTCCTTTTTAGCTGTTAGCTTTTAGCTTTTAGCTTTTAGGGTTACTTTGTTCACTCCCTGAAAGCTGACAGCTGACAGCTAAAAGCTCATTGTAAATTTCGCGGCGGCTCACGTTGAATCGCTTGGCTGTTTCGCGCATTGCCGATTTTTTATCGAGACCTTGCGCCAAAAATTTTTCAACGACTGTCGCGATGTCTTCCGTTGGTGCGACAAATTCGGATGTTCGACCTTCAATCAGCACGACGAATTCTCCGAGCGGTTCCGAAATTTTTTCTGCAAGTTCAATCAAATTCCCGCGCAGAAATTCTTCATGGACTTTGGTCAATTCGCGGGCAAGAACTGTTTGACGTTCGCCGAAAACTTCAGCCGCCTCCGATAAAAAATTTTTCAATCGGTGCGGAGCCTCGTAGAAAATCAGCGTCGCGTTGACGGTTGCAAGTCGTTGCAAAAATTCGCGGCGATTTTTTTTTGACTTGGGCGCGAAACCGACGAACAAAAATTTTGACGTGTCAAGCCCTGAACAAATCAGCGCGCTCAATGCGGCGTTCGCACCGGGTATCGGACAAATTTTTATGTCGTTGTCGATTGCGAGCCTTACCAAATCTGCGCCCGGATCTGAAATTGCTGGTAAGCCCGCGTCGCTGACGACTGCAACCGATTCGCCTGCCTGAAGTCGCAGCAAAATTTTTTCGGAGACTGCAGCCGAGCAATTCTCGTCGAATCTGATTAGCGGCGTGTGAATTTCAAAGTGCGTCAAAAGTTTTCGCGTGCGCCGAGTGTCTTCAGCCGCAATGACGTTGACTTCCCGCAAAATTCTTATCGCCCGAAATGTCATGTCCTCTAAATTTCCAATCGGCGTCGCGCAAAGGTACAAAGTTCCCGTCATGTTGTCTCCAAAAATTTACGAGCCGCTTCAAACATTTTCGGAATGCCTTCGGGATTTTTGCCGCCTGCTTGCGCCATATCGGGACGACCGCCGCCGCCGCCGCCAACGAGCTTTGAAATTTCCTTGACGATTTTGCCCGCATGAATTCCCGCCGCGACAGCTTTTTTGTCCGCCTTGACGACCAACGAAACTTTTCCGTCATTGACAGCCGCCAAAACCAAAATTCCGCCGTCGAGTTTGTCGATGAGCAAATCAGCCATGTTGCGCAAATCGTCGGGAGTTTTCGCCTGAACGACACCTTTCAGATATTTCAACGCGCCAATTTCTTCCACGCCGACCAAAAGTTTTTGAGCCTCTGCCTTTTCGCGCAACTTGTGAACTTCGTCGAGCTGTTTGCGCATCGATTTATCTTCCGCCAAAATTTTTTCAATCTGCGCGGGCAAATCTTCTGCGCGGACTTTCAAGAGCGTTGCAGTTTGATTGAGCAGTTGAGCTTGATGAGTTGCATCCTTAATCGCCGCACGACCGGTGACAGCTTCAATGCGACGAACGCCCGCCGCAATTCCGCCTTCGCTAACAATTTTGAATCTGCCAATCTGTCCGACGTTCTTGACGTGAGAGCCGCCGCACAATTCGCAAGAAAAATCTTCGACGCTGACGACGCGGACAATGTCGCCGTACTTTTCGCCAAACAGAGCCATCGCGCCGAGTTTCTTCGCCTCGTCAATCGGCATTTCGCGAATCGTAACGTCTTCAGCCTTGAGAATCTCTTCGTTGACAAGCTCCTCAACATCGGCAAGTTGTTGAGCTGTGACGGGCTCAAAATTTGAAAAGTCAAAGCGCAAACGTTCGGGCGTGACGAGCGAGCCGGCTTGATTGACTTGGTTGCCGACAACTTTTTTCAATGCGGCTTGAAGTAAATGCGTCGCCGTGTGATTGCGTGCGGAAGAAAGTTTTTTGTCGCGGTCAATTTTAATCTCAACGACTTCGCCGACTTTAAGCTGTCCTTCCTCAACATAAGACTCGTGATAAATCGTGCCGTCCGGAAGTTTTTTCGCGTTGGAAACTTTGATTTTGCCGAGTTCGCCGATTAAATAGCCTTCATCGCCGACTTGACCGCCGCCTTCCGCGTAAAAAGGTGTGCACTCCAAAATAATTCCCGCAGTGTCTCCGTCGCGAAGTTCGTCAACAATTTTGCCGTCCTTCCAAATCGCAAAGACTTTCGACGACTTGCAAGCCTCGTCGCGCGTCAAATGTTCGGTGTCGACGTTCAAAAGATCGGGCACGTCAAGGCGTTCATTGGCGGCACGAGCTGCGCGGGCACGTTGACGTTGAGCCTCCATAGCCTTATCGAATCCGGCTTTATCGGGCACGAGATTATTTTCCTGCAAAATTTCTTCCGTGAGTTCATACGGAAAGCCGAACGTGTCGTAGAGCTTGAAACAAATTTCTCCGTCGAGTTCAGATTTATTTGCAGACTTCGCGGCGTCAATTTCGCGCGTCAAAACTTCCATGCCTTGTGCGAGCGTCGCGGCGAATCTGTCCTCTTCAAGACGCACGACTTTTTTGATATAGGCAACGTTGCGGGCAAGCTCCTCGAAGTCGGCAATGTCGCCGTAAATTTTCGCAACGGTGTCAATCGCGCCCTCAAGGAATGCGTCCTTAATGCCGAGCATACGACCATGACGAATCGCACGCCGAAGAATTCTGCGCAAGACGTAGCCGCGTCCTTCGTTCGACGGCAAAATTTTATCCATAATCATGAACGCCATACTCCGCGCGTGGTCAGCGATAACCTTCATGGAAATATCGCGCTTGGTGTCGTCGCCGTATTTGAGACCGCTGATTTTCTCGACGTATTCGATTATCGGGAAGAGCAAATCCGTTTCAAAGTTTGAATTTTTTTGTTGAAGGACGCTCGCCAAACGTTCAAGCCCGCAGCCCGTGTCGATGTTCTTGTGTTCAAGCGGTTTGTATTCGCCGTCTTCGGTGCGGTCAAATTGCGTGAAGACGAGATTCCAAATTTCCAAAAATCTGTCGCAGTCGCAGCCGGGCGAGCAAGTTTCTTTACCGCAACCGCGCTCTTCGCCGAGGTCGATGTAAATTTCTGAATCGGGACCGCACGGTCCGGGACCGATTTCCCAAAAGTTGTCGTCAAGCCGAACGATATGCGCAGGATTCAAGCCGGGCTGTTGCAACCAAATTTTCTCTGCCTCGTCGTCGTTGGGATAGATTGACACCCAAAGCTTTTCGCGTGGCAAGCCGCAAACGTCCGTTAAAAATTCCCACGCCCAAGGAATTGCCTCTGCCTTGAAATAATCGCCGAACGAAAAATTTCCCAGCATCATGAACGCCGTATGGTGCCGCGCAGTCCGTCCGACGTTTTCAATGTCGCCGGTTCGCACGCAACGCTGATTCGTCGTCACTCGCGGGCAAGGCGGTTTCAATTTGCCGGTGAAGAACGGTTTGAGCGGAGCCATTCCCGCGCCAATCATCAACAGTGTCGGATCGTTTTCGGGTATCAGCGAAAAGCTCGGCATGATTAAATGTCCTTTGCTCTCGAAAAATTTTAAGAACGCTTCCGCGACTTGTTTGCCTGTCATGTACTTCAAAATATCAGCCTCCAAAAATTTTTTGCGCGCGAATTATAGCACAGCGTTTGTTGAATGTCGATTGACGCTAAACGTTGCAAAAAAAAATTCCCGCCGCAAGCGTGACGCTTGACCCAGCGAGTGTGCTTTGAAATTTTTTGACGAGTGCAAGCTAAAGCGTGTTGGTAAAATGCATTCGGCTCGTGATTGCTTTTTATGTTAAAATCTACTTTTTCTTTGTCGGTAGGAATGAGCAATTAAATCGCGTCGACTCAATTCCTCATTCCTAATTCCTCATTCCTCATTCCACATTAAAAAAAATTCCCGCCGCATTGACGGGAAAAATATTTTATCGGTGATTGTTTGCTTAGAATGCGTAGTAGTCGAGAGATTTGATAACGAATTTCTCGGCTTGCGGAATGAAGACGATGTTGTCGGAGCCGTCCTGCGGATAAACGCGCGTCGTCATGACTTCGCAACCGTCGTTGACGAAAATTTCAATCGCGGACTTGTCGAGGAAGATTTGGAACTTAAGGATACCGTCGAACGGTTGCAGAATAACTTTGCGGACGCCTTTGCCGCCTTCAATCGTCTGGTCGCGGTTAAGCTCAAGGACAGGTTTGCCTTCTTCGAGATAGTAGCGGACGAAAGTTTTTTCTTTATCGCTGCTGAAGAGATCAAACTCAAAGCTGTTGCCCGAAGCGTTAACGTCGACATTGAAGAGTAATTCGCCGCAAGTACCTTTAACTCCGTCAAGTTGCGTTTCCTTATCAAGCACAAGGTCTGTGTAGTGGACGCCTTCGCCGCGCATACATTCGAGTTCTTTCGGCGGAATGGTATAAACTCTGT
>CAMNPA010000161.1 GCA_946547205.1 uncultured Selenomonadales bacterium
TAGGTTTTAGCTGTTAGCTGTTAGCTGTTAGGTTTTAGCCGAGATTTTTCCTAAAAGCTAAAAGCTAAAAGCTCAAAGCTTTTAATCGACGTGATTATAACAGACAAGTTGACGCGCCGCAAAAAATTTTTTATGACACCTTGCCGCAAAGTGGAAACTTGACAATGCGCAATGTCAAAGATACAATCCCTTGCAACTGAATTGCGATTGATAAGGAGTTGAACCGCGTGTCACTGAAGGATTTGGCGAAAAAACTTTATGCGACCTTCATCAAAAATAAATTTCCCGCCGCGCCGTGCAAAGTGTTTCTTTCCGCATCGAACATGCATGAACGCGCGATTGTTCGCCACGCCGTCGACGATAAGCCCGAAAACGCTTGGAACGCCGCTTTGAACGCACTAAACGACGCATTGAACAGAGCGGGCAAAATTAAACCGACAATTCTGCGCGCCGATTGGGTGACTTCAAGCCAAAGCGTGACTTGGGCTGAATTCGTCGACACCGTGAAAAATACTCGCCGAAATTTTTTCCGCAAAGGCATCGCGCTCGAAAATTATCAAATCGCTTTTATGGAGCAGGAACTCAACGCAAATCTGATTCTCTGCAACGACGCGTTAAAATCGGATAACGGCGAATTCGTTGCGGCTAAAGCTGACGCTTATTGCATGAAAAGATTCGGCTGCAAATTCCCGACGCTCGTCGACACTGATACGATTGAAATTTTTGAAACGTGCGCGGCGTTCATTGAAGACGGCATGAGCGTTCCGTTGATGATGAGCGGCAAAGGCGATTATTCCGGCAGAAGAGACACGGTCAAAGGCGACGGCGAACTTTTCTTGAAATTGGCGCGAACAGGCGGAAATTATTTGGCGCGTCAATGCAACAAGAACGGACTGTTCACTTACGGAATTTATCCCTGCGATAATTCAATCGTTCCCGAATACAATGCCTTGCGCCATTTCAGCACGCTTTTTGCAATGACGGACGTTTATTCGACTTACGGCAAGCTCGGCGGCATGACATTGGGCAAAGCAATTTCTCGCGGCATCGATTACGGCATAAAAAAATTTTTCCGCTACAGGACGTTGCCCGACGGTCAGCAAGCGGCTTACATCAACGATAACGGGCAATTAAAACTCGGCTCAAGCGGCGTCGCACTTTTAACCTTAACTCATTGGTCGAAACTTCAGCACACGAAAAAATATCTTCCGTTGATGAACGCCATTGCTCGCGGAATTTTCACCATGCAGAAAAATAACGGCTGCTTTGTTCACTCGCTCAACGCCGGCAATTACACAGTCAAGGACGAATTTCTCACGCCATTTTATGACGGCGAAGCGGTTTTCGGATTGATGCGCCTTTACGACATCACCAAAGCTGCCGACTTGCTCAAATCCTGCGAACGCGCTTTCGACTACTTCATTGCCACGGAGCATTGGAAGAATCACGACCACTGGCTTTCATACGCCGCGAACGAGTTGACCGTTTACAAGCCGGAGCGAAAATATTTCATGTTCGGCTTAAAAAATTGTCTGCCGTATCTGGCGTACATTCGTGACCGCGAAACGAATTGGGCAACGCTTTTGGAATTGATTATGGCAACTTATCAAATGCTCTGCCGCATGAAGACGTTGCCGGAGACGGCGGACATTTTGGAGCACGTTGATTGGAATTTGTTGCACGAGGTCTTGAATTATCGCGCCGAAAAAATGCTCAACGGATATTTTTGGTCGGAAGCGGCAATGTACTTTGAAAAGCCGGAAGCGATTGTCGGAAGCTTTTACGTTCGGCAGGAAAAATTCCGCGTCCGAATCGACGACGTTCAGCACTATCTTTCCGGTTTCATTGCTTACAGCGAATATCTCAAGGACGAGCAAAATAAAAAGTTCGCGCTTGCCGTCAAACGCACTGACGAAGAATAATTCTCGCGCCCGATTGAAATTTTCTTGCCCGCTCGTTCGGGTAATTTTTTTCGCGCAAACTTGACATTAGGAAGAGGCTTTTATGGCGATTTTGAAACTTAAACCTGCCTGCAAAGATTATCTTTGGGGCGGACGGCGGCTCGTCGAAGAATTTGGCGTTGACTGCGAAAAAAATATCGTGGCGGAGGCGTGGACTCTCTCTTGTCACAGTGACGGCGCGTCAACCATTGCAAGCGGCGACTTCGCGGGAAAAACTCTCGCCGAATACATTGACATTCACGGCGCAGAAATTTTGGGCACCAATTGCCGCGACTTCGACGACTTCCCGATTTTGATAAAGTTCATTGACGCGCACGAGAATCTTTCCGTGCAGGTGCATCCGTCCGACGATTACGCTCTGGCTCATGAAAATCAGCACGGCAAAAGCGAAATGTGGTACGTTCTCGACGCCGATGAAGGTGCTCTGTTTTATTGCGGCTTCAAGAAAAAAATTTCTCGCGACGAATTTATTGCGCGCGTGAAAAATAATTCGCTCCTTGACGTTTTAAATGCCGTTCCTGCGCGAAAAGGCGACGTGCTGTTTATTCCGGCGGGAACTGTTCACGCGGTCGGCAAAGGCGTTCTGCTCGTCGAAGTCCAGAAAAATTCCAACGTCACTTATCGAATTTTTGACTACGGGCGCGGTCGTCAGTTGCACATTGCTCAAGCTCTCGACGTGGCGAATTTGACGCCGATTGAACGCAACAATCATTATCCGCACGTTGCCGCCTGCGAATGTTTCATCGTCGACAAACTCACGCTTGACGGAAAAATTTTGTCGGAGGCTCGCGGCGTCGTTGACGAGAAAACTTTTTTGCACGTGCAGATTCTCGGCGGCGAAGGCTCAATCATTTGCGGCGAAGAAATTTTTTATCGCAAAGGCGATTCGTTTTTCTTGACGGCGGGCGCAGGCGATTGGACGATTCGCGGCAAGTGCGACGCTCTTTTAACGACGGTACCACATGAAAAAAATTTTTGACGCTTATCAAATCGTCGGCTACTTGTCGACTTTCTACGACCGCATGATGACAAACGCCGATTTGCCTGCGCGGCTGGCATTGAAAATTTTTTGGGGACTCGACACGTCGAATTACGAAAAATTTTTGACGCAAGCTTTCGCCGGACTGCCGAAAAATTTCAGCGGACGACTGCTTGAAGTCCCGGTCGGAACAGGCGTTTTGTCGTTGCCGGTCTATCAAAAATTCAACGGCGCGGAAATTTTTTGCGTTGACCTGTCCGAGAAAATGCTCGACGTTGCGAAGTCGCGGGCAAGTCAAATGAATCTGCGCGGGATACAATTCGTTCAAGGCGACGTGTCGAATTTACCGTTCGCGGACAATTTTTTTGATGCGGTCTTGTCAATCAACGGCTTTCACGTCTTCCCGAACAAGCTTGCGGCATTTGCGGAGACACGACGAATTTTGCGGGACGGCGGAACTTTTTGCGGTTGCATGTATGTTGCGGGCGAGAATCGTCGGACGGATTTATTCGTTGAGAAATTTTGCACGCGCCACGGATTTTTTTCGCCGCCGTATGAAACGCTGTCGACATTGCAAAAAAAATTGTCCGAGCTCTACAGTCGCGCCGAAGTCACGCACGTTGAATCATTCGCAGGTTTCATCTGCACGAAATAATTTTCAAGGTCAGAAGCAGTCAAACTCCAGATTGCGAGATTGCGAGTGATGACAACCCGAATAAGGTTGCGGCATTTGCGGAGACACGACGAATTTTGCGGGACGGCGGAACTTTTTGCGGTTGCATGTATGTTGCGGGCGAGAATCGTCGGACGGATTTATTCGTTGAGAAATTTTGCACGCGCCACGGATTTTTTTCGCCGCCGTATGAAACGCTGTCGACATTGCAAAAAAAATTGTCCGAGCTCTACAGTCGCGCCGAAGTCACGCACGTTGAATCATTCGCAGGTTTCATCTGCACGAAATGAATTGTTGCATTAAAAAAAATCTCCGGCAGAAACGTCGGAGACTTTTTTTGTGCTGAAAATTTTGTTCGCGAATTATTTTACGGGCACGCAATGCTTGTCGTTGATGTCGGCAACTTTCTTCACGCGACGACGATATTTTTCCGCTGTCAAAGGTTCAGTCGCCATCCACGTCTTGACAATTTCCATCGCGATAGCCGAGCCGATAATTTTGCCGCCAATGCAAAGAACATTTGAATCGGTGTGTTCGCGAGAAAGTTGCGCGCAGAATGGATCTTGACAGACAGCCGCATAAATGCCGCAAATTTTGTTGGCGATGAGAGCCGAGCCGTAACCGACGCCGTCGACGAAAATTCCGCGTTCACATTCGCCTTTCGCCACTGCCAATGCCGCAGGATAAACGAAATCGGACAAGTCGCAACCTTCCTCGTCGTAGGTGCCGAAGTCTTTGACCTCGTGCCCTTGAGATTCAAGAT
>CAMNPA010000162.1 GCA_946547205.1 uncultured Selenomonadales bacterium
CCCGGCTTCCCGGATTTTGTCGCGGAAATGCATGGAGCTATGGCGGCGGCTGATGCTGTCGTTATCGTCGTCAGTGCAAGTGCGGGCGTCGAAGTCGAGACGGAAAAGGCTTGGGCACTCGCCGAAAAACTCAATCTTCCGCGCGCATTCTTCGTGACGAAAATGGATCGTGAACATGCAGACTTCGAGAAAGTTTTAAATCAGCTCCGTGACAAATTCGGCAACAGTGTCGTTCCCGTTCAAATTCCCGTCGGCAAGGAAGACAACTTTAAAGGCGTCGTCGATTTGGTCAAGGCTTTTTCAAAAGTCGCCAACGATGACGAGCAGATTGATGCGCCCGCCGATTTAGCCGATGAAGTCGAGACCGAACGCCTCAGCATGTTGGACATTGTCGCCGAATTCAACGACGAACTCATGATGAAATATCTTGAAGGCGAAGTTGACGATTTGGACGAGAACGAAATTTCAGACGCGTTGGCAACCGGCATTCGCGACGCAAAAGTTTTCCCGGTATTCGTCGGCAGCGCGCTGAAAAATATCGGCATCAAAAAATTCCTCAACAGCATTGTCGAATTCTTCCCTGCGCCCGATTCAAAAGACTACAGCGGCATCAATCCCAAAACTGATGAGCTTGTCGAACGCAAAGTTACGGAGCCTTTCAGCGGACAGATTTTCAAAACGTTGGTTGACCCGTTCGTCGGTCGTATGTCTTATGTGCGCGTTATCAGCGGCGACATGAAGGGCGACGCGACGTATCAACTTATCGGTGCCAAAGACGAAGGGCAGGAACGTTTGAGCGGACTTTTCACCATGCAGGGCAAGAAACAAATTCCCGTCGACGTTGCTCACGCGGGCGATATCGTCGTCACCAGCAAACTTGCCAACGCCAAAACCGGCGACACCCTTTGCGACAAGGCGGCTCCGATTAAATACGAACGCATTCAATATCCCGAACCGATGCTTGCAATGGCTGTCACGTCCGAAAAGAAAGGCGAAGAGGATAAAGTTTTCAGCGCGATTACTCGTCAGCAGGACGAAGACCCGACGATTATGCTCGTTAAAAATGCGGAGACTAAACAGACGATTCTGCGCGGCATCGGCGAAGTTCACCTTGACATTCTCAGCGACAAAATTCAACGCAAATTCGGCGTGAAGATGGTGCTCGGAGAACCGCGCGTTGCTTATCGTGAGACCATTCGCAAGAACGTTGAAGTTCAAGGCAAACATAAGAAACAATCCGGCGGTCACGGTCAATACGGCGACGTTTGGCTGAAAATCGGTCCGAACAAGGAAGCCAATCCCGAAGTCAACAACGGCAATGTTTGGACGGAAAGCATTTTCGGCGGAAGTGTCCCGCGTCAATATTTCCCTGCAGTCGAGAAAGGCACGCAAGAAACTTTGGCGGAAGGCGTCATCGCAGGTTATCCCGTCGTCAATGTAAGCGTTAATCTCTTTGACGGCAGCTATCACGCAGTCGACAGCTCCGAAGCCGCATTCAAAATGGCAACGTCCATCGCGATTAAGAAAGGCATTCTTTCCGCCGATCCGATTTTGCTTGAGCCGATTGACGAGATAACCGTTTTGACGCCGGAAAATTACATGGGCGACATCATCGGCAAACTCAATTCAAAGCGCGGCAAGATTCTCGGCATGGATCCCAAAGGCAAGGGCATGACCGAAGTCAAGGCGTTAATCCCGTCGAGTGAGCTTTACAAATACGCAACCGATTTACGTTCGCAAACTCAAGGCAGAGCGTCTTACTCGTTGAAGTTCTCGCATTACGACCCGATGCCCGATAAGTTGGCAGAAAAGATTATCGAGGAGCACAAAGCAGCTCAAGAGAAATAAATTTAATTACGCAATCAAAAATCCCGATGGATAAATTCCGTCGGGATATTTTTTTATAAAGGGCTTGACATATATATATATATATATAATGTTTTTCGGAAAAATTTCGGAGGAGTGAGGTTATGGACGGTTTGTTTGAGAAAAATCGAGACGCCTTCAAGTCGTGCGCGAACTTCCACATGAATTTTGATGAGTTGCCGACAACGGAAGGTAAATCGCCGCAAATCGAATCGCGCGTGAAAAATTTCCTGTCGCAAGTCGAATCGGAACTTCCAATCATTTTGGAAGACGCCTACGACATTGCGGAGATAACGTGGATGTGCGACCGCCTGCGGACAAGCGACAGATTCGGCACGGACAATAAGCTGTATTTGTATTACTCGTCGCGGGAAGATTTTTTGAAGTCAATGGAAACTCTCGACTGGACTTATATCGCCAATTCAGGCAAGGCAGTTTTTATGTTCGGCGAAGAGCAAAAGCTGAAGTACTACCCGACGACTGCACAGCCCGCCAATCCTGCGCCGCTCCAAATCGACGAGATAATAGAACTGGTAAATTCGTTCCCGCGCGGCTTTTCCGGCTCCGATTTCTTCAACATGATTTTGGATTCTCATCCTTCGCTTTTGACAATCGGTTGGCACGGACTTTCGTCGTTTAGCATATTGTGGAAAGTTTTTCTCAAGGACAAGCCCGTCAAAGAAGCTGTGGAACATTTGCGCAAACCAGACAAAGCAGAGTTAAAGTTGCGGGATGAAAATCTGGTAAACATGCTGAAGTACAAGGATAAAGAACGTTTACCGATTTTCCTTGAGAGCTTGCCTCTGTATCTTGATTCGGAAAAAATTTACGGTCTGCATGATTGGTTTAAAGCATTTTATTTGGCAACCAATGCGGCTTGCGGACGAAAATTTTCACAGCGAATCACTCCGACCATATTTTACGATATGCACGGCATGAGTCAACCTAAGTTTAAAATAGATTTTAACATTGACAATAAAGAATATGCAGCTATGACAAATAAAGTGTGGAGTGAATTTAAATACAAACGACGTGTAGGAATTTTTCGTTCTCCGTTGGGAACATTAGGTTGCAGACAGAACGGTCTTATAAAAGGTGGTAAGTTTTCTATAGGTTGGCGAAAGTCTCCTTTGGCAACTCTCAAAGCAAATATAACGGAAAGTTCCTATGGTCATTACATGAGAGAAAGCGATCCTTTATTTCCTGTTAGTGCTCATGTACGCTTTGAGGATTTGAAACTTTATCCGCGCGAAACGACCGAAAAGCTCTGTGAATTTCTGCGAATCCCGTGGTCTGAAACATGCTTGCACATCACGACGAACGGCGACGACAGCGGCATCGTTGACGGCACGGCAGGCTTTGATGTCACGCCCGTCTACAATCCGCACCTCGAATATATGTCCACGTTGGATTATTATCGCATTGAGCTTTTGAACGCGAAAAATTTCCAGGTTTGGGGCTACAAGCTGAAATACTATGACGGTACGAAGTTCACGCCCGAAGACTTGAAGAAACTGTTCGATATTCCGTTCAAAGTGGAGACGATGAAATTGGATCCTAAGAAATGGCCCGGTTGGCCGAATCAAGAAGAGATCAAGAAATTTCACGAATGGATTTTGCAGCGGGCGTTGGACGTTATGGAACACGGCGAGAAAGATTACAGCGTCGACAAAAACGGCAAGCCGCTGCGTTTGGTTGAAGTGCTCGTTCCGGATTTGAAACCCGGTCAAAAATTGTTCGAGTGCTAAGGCAGAAAGGATATTACTTTGGAAAAATCAACAGGAAGAGTTTATTGGATTACGGGACTTGCAGGCGCAGGCAAAACGACTATCGGCACGGCGTTATATGAAAAATTGCGCGAGACCAAAAGTAATGTCGTTATGCTTGACGGCGACAAACTTCGCAAGGCATATGGCGATAATTTTGGCTACAGTAAAGAAGACCGCATAAAAGCGGGATCCATCACCATAAGACTTTGCCATCTGTTGGCGGAGCAAGGCATTGACGTTATTTGTTGCGTAATCGGCATGTATGACAGTTTCCGCGATTGGAACCGCGCCAATAACGAGAAATATACCGAAGTTTATCTTAAGGTCAGCATGGATACGTTGATGAAACGTGACAAAAAAGGATTATATTCCTCTCGCGTCGAAAATTTGGTAGGCGTCACAATGAAGATGGAAGAGCCTAAAACGCCCGATCTCGTGGTGAACAATGACGGTTCGGAGCGTGTCGAAGATATTGTGGAACGCATTCTTTCCAAATCGAACGAGGGAGATGTAAAACAATGAAAGCTCTGATACTCGCCGCAGGACTTGGAGCGCGTATGGGTGTTTTGACGGAAAATCTGCCCAAATGTATGGTGAAAGTGGCTGAAGAAGAGACAATTATAGATCGTCAGTTGCGGCAACTGTCACAGGCAGGAATAACGGAAATCGTCATTACCACGGGAGCACACGGAAAAATTTTGGAAGACCACTGCAAAAGTTTGGACATGCCGGCTT
>CAMNPA010000163.1 GCA_946547205.1 uncultured Selenomonadales bacterium
ATTTAAGGGGCGAAGGAAATGATTCAGCGAGTCTTGAGCGGGCGATATGAGCTCGAAGAGAAAATCGGCAGCGGCGGCATGGCTGAAGTCTATAAAGCCCACGACAGACTTTTGGCTCGTCCCGTCGCAATAAAAATTCTCCACGCGGCTTATCGCTCCGACGTGGAATTTATCGAACGTTTTCACCGCGAGGCGAAATCGGCGGCAAGATTGTCGCACCCGAACATTGTCAGCATTTACGACGTCGGCGTTGCGGGCGATGATCATTATATCGTTATGGAGTATGTGCAAAGTTCAACGCTCAAGAAAAAAATTCAGGACGAAGGTCCGCTTGATTTGTTGACTGCCACGCGCATTGCAAAGGACATTGCAAACGGTTTGACGCACGCGCACGCAAATAACATCGTCCACTGCGACATTAAACCGCACAATATTTTGATGACGCCCGACGGTCGCGCGAAGATAACGGACTTTGGAATTGCCCGCGCAGTCACCGAATCGACGTTGACTTATGGCGGCAGTGTTATCGGCTCCGTGCATTATTTTTCGCCGGAACAAGCTCGCGGCGGCGCGATAACTCCGAAGTCCGACGTTTATTCGCTGGGAATTGTGCTTTACGAAATGTTGACGAATCGTTTGCCGTTCACTGGCGACAATCCCGTTTCAATCGCAATGAAACACGTCGAGGAAGAGCCAATTTCGCCGAGCCGTTATCGTCCGCAAATTCCGCCGATGCTTGAGGCAATCGTTTGCCGTGCAATGAGCAAAAGTCCCGAAATTCGCCCGTCAAGTTTCGAGATTGTGCAAGAACTGTCGAACGTCGAATCGGCATTGAGCGTGACGATTAAAACTGATCCCGATGCCACGAAAGTTTTGCCGCGAACAGACATTCCGCCGCGCAGAGTAATTCGTCAAGGCTTGGGCACGGGCACGCCGCAAGTTCAAGTTGAAGAGCCGCCTAAAGAAGTCGTCGTTAAAGATCAAAAGCCGTTTTACAAATCGAAAGTCTTCATGATGATGATGCTTTTCGTGCTGATAATCGGCTTCGGCGTAGGAATTTTTGCGGCGTTCGGAAAAGTTTTGGGCAACGAAGAAACTGTTACCGTTCCCGAAGTCAAAGGCAAGCAGTTGGCATTGGCGCGACAAATTCTTGAGGATAATCGTCTGCGCGTCAACATTGCCGAAACTTACGACGCGAATGTTCCCGCCGGTCAAGTCGTCTCGCAAGACCCGGACGTCGGCAAAACCGTCAAGAGCGACAGATTAGTTACGATTTATGTCAGCAAAGGCGGCGAATCAATCGACATGCCCGATTTGGCAGGCTTGGCGAAATCTGCGGCGATTGAACGTCTGCAAAAGCTCGGTTTGAATCTCGGCAGCGTTTATGAAAAAGATTCGTCGAGTGAACCTGGAACTGTTCTTTCACATGACCCGACGACCGGCACGAAAATTACTCGCGGGCAAGTGATTGATTTGGTCGTTTCGCGCGGAGAACCTGCCGAACCTTCCGAACCGAAAGTCGAAGAAGTTCACGTTACGCACAAGGTTACTCGCGTTCCGGACGTTGAAAATGCAAGTTTATCTGTCGCTGAAGACGGAATCGAAGGTCGCGGCTTACGTGTTGGCTCCGTCACTTATAAAGACAGTTCGCAGGCGGAAGGAACCGTTATCAGCCAATATCCGTCGCCTGATTCTGAAGTCGATTTGGGATCGAGTGTCGATTTGGTCATCGCACGCCGCGCAGAACCGCAATCGGAGCCGGAATCGGAACCTGTTTATCATGAGCCGGAGCCGCAACGTTCCAACGAGCCGATTAGTCAGCCGACAACTTCGCCGGACACTTCGACGCATGAAGACGTTCCGAGCCGCGAAGGCGAACAATCAAAAGGAAGATAACATGAGAGAAATTGGACGCGTCATTAAATTTTACAACAGTTTTTTCTTCGTGAAGGTCGGCAACGAATTAATTCCCTGCAAACTGCGCGGACTGCTCAAGCGTGATAAAAAAATCGGCAGTGCGGTTAATGTCGGGGACTTCGTGGAAATTTCGAGACTAAAAGACAGCAGCGGCGTGATTGAAAATGTTCAGTCGCGCCGAAATTTTTTAATACGCCCGCCTGTCGCAAATGTTGACAGAGTGATTTTAACGTTCGCAGTCGACGCGCCGAAACTTCATCCGCTGCTTTTGAATCGTTTCATCGTTTTGGCGGAGCAATCGGCGTTGAACGAGATAATAATTTGCGTGAACAAAATCGATTTGTCTGCGACGGAAAATTTTTTGGCGGAATACGAATCGCTCTACAAAGTCTTGAGAGTTTCAGCGGTAACGGGCGCGGGCATCGACGAGCTGCGGAAAATTTTATCGTCGGGCGTGACAGTTTTCGCCGGGCCCAGCGGCGTCGGCAAGTCGTCACTGCTGAACGCTGTCGATAAAAATTTACGGCTGAAAGTCGGCAAGGTCAGCGAAAAAATTCTGCGCGGCAAACACACGACACGAGTTGCGGAGCTTTTGGAATTCGGCGACGGCTTTTTGGTCGACACACCCGGATTCAGTGCGGTTGACTTGTCGGAGGCAGGCATTGACAAAAATAATCTGCGCCATTGCTTTAAAGAGTTCGGCGAATTCGCGGGCGCGTGCAAATTTCTCAACGTGTGCAGTCACAGTCACGAACCGGCTTGCGGCGTCAAATCTGCTGTCGAACGCGGCGAAATTCTTCGTGAACGTTACGCGGCTTATCAAACTTTGCTCGCTGAAGTCGACGATAAATCGTAGCTCAAAAATTCTGTGCGTGCTGCCGAGTCTTTGACAACTTAGACTTTACCAAAAGCCGTCGGTTGCGTATAATGATAGAAATTTTTTTATGACAGGTGGTGAAGTCCGTTACTGAAAAACTTTTTTGTTGAATGCGTCAATCGGCAAAGCTTTATAAATTTTCAGTGACGGGATTTAATGATTCACGTTTGTTTTTGTTTCAGCGACAAAAAAGGACGATATTCCAAGTTTGTCGGCACGGCGATGCTTTCGATTTTTGAAAACACTTCCGCGCCCGTGACAACACACATTTTGCACGACAACACCTTGACGCAAGATAATCGCGATAAATTTGTTTATCTCGCAGGGCAATATGCTCAACGCGTGAATTTTTACAACGTCGAAGAACTTTGCGCCGATAAACTTGCGCGGCTGAAAAATATCTTCCCGAAAATTGATAAGAGCCGTTTCACTTTTGGCGTGTTCTATCGATTGTTTATCCCGATTGTTCTGCCTGCGGAGATTTCAAAAGTTATCTGCCTTGACGCGGACATAATCGCCACCGTCGATTTGAATGAGCTGTGGGAAATTGAACTCGGCGATAAAATTTTCGGCGTCGTCACGGAAGCGGCGAATAAAATTTCTGCAGAAAAAAATTTTGCGTTGTGTCGCAGCGGCGTTGTTAAAGGCGAAGATTACTTTAATAACGGCGTGCTGATGATGAATTTGGATGCTCTGCGCGCGTCAGAAGAGACCATAGAAAACGGAATTAAATTCATAGGCGAACGTCCGCAATACGATAAAGTTCCTTGTCAAGACATTTTGAATTACTGCTTTTCGACGCGCATCGCAAAGTTGCCCGTAAAATTTAATTCGCTCGTCAAAAATTGGAGCAAGCTCAATCCCGAAGAAAACAACGCGATTTATCACTACGCCGGCGGAAAAATTTTGGGCTTAAACATGAGCGACAATTTCAATCGGCTGTGGATGAAATATTTTCTTCAGACGCCGTGGCTTGATGTCGATGCGATTGGCAGACTTTACGCCGCATTGATGAAAGTCCGCATTTCTTTTCAAAACCCGTTGGCGTCAATCACCGCGACTGTTTCGGGCAAACGTCGTGCTTTTTTTGTTGAGCCGGAGAAAATCGAAACTGTGAAAAAAGTTTTCTCGGTGCGCGCGAACGAATTCATAATCATTCCCGGCGAAAATGAAGACTCCATTCAATCGCTGCTCGACACCATGACGACGCTCAAAGGCAAATACGTTTTCTTCATCATGACGGAAAATTTTTTTGACAAAGAATTCCCGTTCGCGCTTTTGACGACGGCAGGTTTCGTTGAAGGCGTCGACTTCATAAAAGGCCGGGAATTTTTGGCGGAAAATCCCGCGACGTTCAATTCCTATCCGATAATCAAAGAACTCTAAACGACACTGCGCATTTGGCGCGAAAAAATTTTTAGGAGTGATTTTATGATTCACGTTTGTTTTGGTTTCCACGACAAGACGGGACGTTATTCAAGGTTCCCGGGCACAGCAATGCTCTCGCTCTTTGATAACATTAATACCCCCCCAATTTACCTTCCGTAACCGTTCACATCTTGCATGACAGCACTT
>CAMNPA010000164.1 GCA_946547205.1 uncultured Selenomonadales bacterium
ATCACTTTGAGCGACCGTGCCGCGAATTTCAAAACCGTCGAGCACTTGAGCTTTCGGGCAGGCATCAGAAATTTCGCGAGCAGTGCCGGCTAATCCGCTGCCGCCGTGCGTGCAAAACGGAATAATTTTTTTACCGCTGAAGTCGTTGCTCTCAAGGAAAGTCATCACGACGCGCGGGACTGCCGACCACCAGATCGGAAAGCCAAGAAAAATCGTGTCGTATTGCGCGAGACTGTCAATATTTTTCGCAAGAGCCGGGCGCACATTCGATTCAAGTTCGCGTTTGGCAAGTTCGGTGCACTCTTGATAGTTGTCGGGATAAGGTTCGGCAGGTTTAATCTCGAAAGTGTCCGCGCCGAGTTTTTTGGCGATAACGTCCGCAACAATCGCCGTGTTGCCCTTCGTGATGGTGCCAACGTTGTATTCTTCGCCGGTGCGCGAGAAATAGACGACGAGAATTTTTTTATCGGAATTCGTGGCGACGGGCGTTTTCTCGACGGTTTGAACTTTTTCGGGTTCGGAAGACGTTTTATCTTGCACAGAGCCGCCGCAACCGCTCACGGCGAAAATCATCATCAACAGCACGAGAATTTTTTTTCATGACAACACCTCAAATCAATTTGCTCAACGCGTCGTTCAATCTGATAAGCGATTCGTTTTTGCCGAGCAGATACAAAATTTCCGTGACACCGCCCGGAGTAACTCTTTGCATTGACAGCGCGATTCTCAAGGGCCACATCACCGTTCCAATTTTTAAGCCGCTGTTCGTCACAAATTCGCCAATCGTCGTGTTGAGCGTGTCAAGCGTCCAATCGTCGACGGTCTCAAGAATTTTTATTGCGGGCGCGAGAATTTCTGCGGACTTTTGCAGCGTGACCTTGTTGCGTTTGTTCGTGAAAAGTTCTGCGTCGAATGGCGGCAAATTCTTCAGAAAGTCAATCATCGGCGGAATGTCGGAAAGTTTCGCGACACGAGTTTTCAGCAGGCTTGCAAGGAAAATTTTTCTGTCGTCGTCGAAGTCGGCAAGATATTTCTGCGCGGCGTCGGCAAAGTTTTCGTCGCTCATCGCCTTGAAATATTCACCGCTCATCCAATCGAGTTTTGCATAATCGAACACGGCGGGCGATTTGCTCAAGCCGTCAAGCGTGAACGCGGCAATCAGCTCGTCCATCGAAAAAATTTCCCGGCAAGAATTTTTCGGGCTCCAACCTAAAAGCGCGACGTAATTTGTTATCGCTTCGGGCAAGTAGCCGGCTTGAATCAAGTCGTGGAAACTCGTTGCGCCGTGGCGTTTGCTGAGTTTGGAAATCGTGCCGTCTTCAGCTTTGCCCATGACCGGTGCCAAATGAATGAACGTCGGCAGCTCCCAACCGAAATATTCGTAAAGCAGAACGTGCTTTGGCGTGGACGTAATAAACTCCGTGCCGCGAATGATATGTGAAACTTCCATCAAGTGATCGTCAATGACGTTCGCGAAATTGTACGTGGGCATCCCGTCGCTTTTGAGCAGAACTTGATCTTCAAGCTCGGAATTGGCGATTGTGATGTTGCCGTGCAGAACGTCAAAGAACGTCGTCTCTCCAACGCGCGGCATTTTCTGGCGAATTGCTCTGCCCTGTTCGGTCTCTTCATAATAAGCGTGACCGTCGGCGACAAGTTCCTCGGCGTAGTGTTTATAAATTTCCATGCGTTCGCTTTGAATGTAAGGCGCGAATTTTCCGCCAATCGCAGGACTTTCATCGGGAATGATTTTCGCGGCGGCAAGAGTGCGTTCGATAAACTCAACGGCGTCGGAAACGTAACGGGCGCGGTCAGTGTCCTCGATACGCAAAATAAAATCTCCGCCTTGCGACTTTGCAAAAAGGTAAGCGTAAAGAGCCGTGCGCAAGTTGCCGATGTGCATGTAACCTGTCGGGCTCGGTGCGAAACGTGTGCGAATTCTGTTCAAGGTATCGCCTCCAAAATTTTATTCAGCCAAAGGGTCTGCGCCGTATTCATTCCAACCGACTTGTCCGGGTATGCAGAACAGCGCGACAGAAAAAACAATTCCAATAAACGGGACGAACGCAATCAGCGCGAACCAACCGCTCTTGCCCAAATCATGAATGCGCCGAATCATCATCATGACGTTGCCCGCACCGGCGATAAGTGCCCACGCGAGAGTTATCATCTTGACGGCAACACTTTCGGGGTCGCCCGTGAAAAACGTCACCATTGCGGAGAGCACGAACGTCGAGATGCTTGCAATGACCGCGAGAATTATCATGTACTTCAGATAGCGCAGACGATTGAGTCGTCCTTCCGCCGTGAAAATTTCATTGAACATTGACACGAAAATTTTCCCTCCAAATCAACTTTGCAACGGGTCTGCGCCGAATCGATTGTTGCCGACTGTGCCGGGCGCGAACCACATATAAAGCATAAAAATTATGTTGACGAGCGGAACGAATAAAACGTCACCATTGCGGAGAGCACGAACGTCAAGATGCTTGCAATGACAGCGAGAATTATCATGTACTTCAGATAGCGCAGACGATTGAGCCGACCTTCCGCCGTGAAAATTTCATTGAACATTGACACGAAGTTTTTCCCTCCAAATCAACTTTCCAACGGGTCTGCGCCGAATCGATTGTAGCCGACCGTTCCGGGCATAAACCAAAGATAAAGCAGGAATATCAGATTGACGAACGGGACGAGTATAAGCAACATAAACCAGCCGCTCTTGTCCAAATCATGCAAACGACGAATTCCGAGCATCCAGCCGCCGACGCCCGTTATCAGCGAGACAATTCCCGTCGTCACGTCAAGCAGAGTACTTTCCGCCTTGCCCGTCAATAAGCCGATGATAAATCCGATAACAAAACTTATCGCCGTCGAGACGAGCACCAAAATCAAGTAATACTTGAAATAGCGTTTGCGATTGAGGCGTCCTTCCGTATTGTAAATTTCGTTGATGATGTCCATAAAAATTCATCTCCTATTTGGCGTATGACCAGCCGCCGGAATTGACAATCGGCGAGAAAAATTGACTGTAAGATTTATTTGAGTTTGTTTCGATTTGCATGACGTTGTTGGCGTCGGGCGACAGGCGATAGTAGACGACTTCCTTGCCGTCGGTGTAGCGAATCTGAACAGCGTTTGAATTGCCGAGCCGCGAAATTTTAATGGACTCTTCGCCGCGAACATAACTGGACGTGAAGCCCGTGCGCGCTTGCATGTTCTCCATGTTCTTCATCATCGTTTCCCAATCTTTGGTGCCGTCTTCAGCCTTCGTGGATGCCAAATGCCCGTCGACCATCGTGGAAACGTCTCTGAACAAATTCGTTTCGGAAATGAGAGCTTTATCGGCGGTGTCGCTGCCCATGACGGTATAATACATGCTCGGAACGCCCATGATAATTTCCTGCCAGTTGAGCGTTTTATAAGTCGGCGCAACAATATCATCAACAGTCATCGTTTCAGGGTCAGTGGAAATTTCCGCGTCGTTTGAATCAAAAAGACTGTCGCCCGCCGCAGCAATGTTTGCGCCCGCCACGTCGTATGTGTTCGACATCGATTGCCCGAAGCCGCCCTTGACAAAGACAACCAACGCGATTGCCGCGACGAATCCAAAGAGCAATGCATATTCGACGAGCCCTTGACCTTTCTGCGAAAAAATTTTTTTTGGAGCGGTTGAAGTTTTCATGGCGCGTTCTCCGTGAATTTAAAGCACACTGTTAATCAACTCAACTATCTGCGCGTCAGTCGGAATGCGATTGTCGTCCTTCTTGGAATAGATTTTCGCAAGATAAATTTTGTCAGCTATGGTGACGTAATACAAAAGTCGGAAGCCGCCGGATTTGCCGACGTTAATCGAAGAATTTGGCAGACGAACTTTGTAGACAGCAGTGTTGGCAGGAATGGCAAGACCTTCGAGTTTGTCGCCGATAAAATTTCCTGCCCGCAATTCTTCAAGTGCAGGACGAATATCAGCGGCAATCTTCAAATATTTTTTACGTCGCTTATAAAATTTAATATCGTCCTTGAACTGCCGCGTCAGAATAATTTCCATTGAATTGCTCCTGCCTTTCCTCCTGTTCAAGTTCGGCTAAAAATTCTTCCCACGTTTGTTTAGGCATCAATCCGGCTTCCATAAGTTTAATTTCCTTGAAAGCTTGTATAAGGGATTCTTCAAAAGGTTTGCGCTCGTCGTTATCCATGATAAAAACTCCTTTCAGAATAGGTGTTAGGTTTTAGGTTTTAGGTTTTAGGTTATAGGGTTGTCGTCATTACGCATTACGCATTGCGCATTGCGCATTGTTCAGAGCGATTTGGATTTGTCAGTTGCCGCAAGAACAGCCTCAATCAATGCACTG
>CAMNPA010000165.1 GCA_946547205.1 uncultured Selenomonadales bacterium
TAATCCTGCCGCACCGCTCGCAAGCAAAACTTTTATCACGCCGATTTTCATTCGCACGGCAACAAGTGCACCGATTAAAATTACCGCGCCGCGAACGTCGAAGGTTGCGATTAAATCTTGCGGGACTTTTTCGGCATTCCACACGGCAAGCAAGACGAAACTCACGCAAGCCGCCGCGATTAGAGCCATTACCGCCGGTCGCAAGCCGTTCAAAATTCCGTGAATCGCTCCAAGGTCGCCGTACTTAAAAATTATTTTCGCCAACGCAATGCACAGGAAAATACTCGGTGTCACGAAGCCCATAGTCGCACAAATCGCACCGCCTATTCCCGCAATTTTCATGCCCGCAAAAGTCGCCGCGTTTATGCCAATCGGACCGGGCGTCATCTGCGAAATCGTGAAAATGTCAATGAATTCGCTCAGGCTCAGCCAGTGATAACCGTCAACGACAACGGCTTGAATCAACGGCATTGACGCATAACCGCCGCCGACGCATACCAGACTGATTTTGGCGAACTCCCAAAAAAGTTGCAGGTAAATCAAAATTTCCCCTCCGTTCGTCGTGTTAATGGTGCGCAAATTATAGACCGCGCCGCCGAAAACTTCAACGCAAAATTTATTCGCCGCTTGACAGTCAAGAAAACTTCGCGTTAAATTTATGGCACACGTGACTTGCTCGGAGGTGATCGATTTGCGAATGTTCGGCGGTGCAATTTTTATTTTGACCGTACTATTAGCCGCAGTGACGTTTCTTTTGCCGGAGCCCGAAGGTTTCCCGATACTCGAATATCATCAAGTGACCGACGCGCAACTTGATCCCGCCTTTGAAGTCTACAACGTGCCGCCGAACGAATTCGCCGCGCAGTTGGATTATTTGCAGGCTCAAGGCTACACGACGATAACGCTCAAAGATTTTATGTACGCCGTTCGCGGTTACAGACCGTTGCCCGAAAAACCGATTGTGCTGACCTTCGACGACGGCTACGCGGACAATTATTCGACGATGCTGCCGATTTTGGAAGCGCACAATATGACGGCAGTCGTCTACGTCATCACAAACGAATTGGGCAAGCCGGGCTATCTGACGTTCGACAATTTGAAAGACATGCAACGACGCGGGCTTGAAATCGGTTCGCACACGTCCGACCATTTGCCGCTGACATCGCTCAACAAAATCACGCAACGCCGACAAATGCGCGAGTCGAAAATTTTTTTGGAGTGGAGCGGACTGGAGCCGATTTGCAGTTTGTCTTACCCGAACGGCGAATTCAATTCGGAGCTTGAAGAAATGTTGCGCGAAGAAAATTATTTGACGGCAGTGACGGGCGAGGCAGGCTTAAACATGTTGTCGACGAATCCATTTGAACTTCGCCGCGTGCACATTCGCAAACCGCGTTTCGGCTTGACGGAGTTTAAATTTCGGCTGTTCAAAGCGTCGTTCTTTGCCAAGCTGAAAAATATTTTTTAACGGCTAACTTTACAGGGGGAATTTTCATGGCAGACAAAATCATTTTGACGGGACTTAAACTTTCGGGACGACACGGCTGCACGGAAGCGGAGCGCAAACATCAGCAACCTTTTGTCGTCGACGCGGAACTTTATCTTGATTTGTCGCAGGCGGCTAAGAGCGACGATCTCGGCGAAACGATTGACTACGCGGCAGTTCTCGGCGACATCAGAAAAATCGTCGAGGGCACTTCGCGCAATTTGATTGAGACCGTCGCGCAGGACATCGCCAATTTGCTTTTGATACGCTACATGCTTTTGGACGGCGTGAAAATCACTCTGCGCAAGACCAATCCGCCAATCGGTGAGAAATTTTCGGGCGCGGCAGTTGAAATTGTTCGGAGTCGCGGTAAATGATTTGTTACGTCGGACTTGGCGCGAATCTCGGCGAACGTGAAAAAAATTTGCGTCGGGCGATTGAGTGCGTAAAAAAAATTCCCGCCGTGAAATTGCTGCGAGTGTCGTCGTTTTATGAATCGGAACCTTGGGGCGTCGAAGGTCAACCGAATTTCATCAACGCCGCGATAAAAATTTCCACGACGCTTGAGCCGCTTGAACTTTTGGACGAATTGCAACGCATCGAATCGGAATTGGGACGCGTCCGACTTGAACATTGGGCACCGCGAACGATTGACTTGGACATTTTGCTGATTGACGGGCGCGAAATTTTTTCGGAGCGATTGACGGTGCCGCACAAATTTTTATTCGACAGAGACTTTGCACTGATACCGCTGGCTGAAATTTTCCCGACGTTCAAAGCAAATCTTCACGGCGACAAAATTTTTCGTGTGGCAGGTTCGCCGATTGACTTCAACTTAAAGCTCGTGGCGTGCGTCGATAAAAATTTCGGACTGGGCTTGAACGGCAAGTTGCTGTTCAGAATCCCGGACGACTTGAAAAATTTTCGACGCCTCACGCTCAATCATACGGTCATTTACGGGCGCAAGACTTTGCAGACGTTTCCGAATCGTCAACCGCTCGACAGCCGCAGGAATATCGTTTTGAGCCGCTCTGAAAAAATTTCGGGCGCGGAAGTTGTCGGCAGTGTCGAAGAACTTTTTGACGCTTTGAACGTGACGGACGAGAATTTTGTTCTCGGTGGCGGCAACGTGACGTTGCATCCAACGGACGCGCTAAACTCTTCGACAACCGCAACCGTTGACCGCGCTCAAGCAAACGAAAATTTTGTTATCGGCGGTGCGGAAATTTTCAACGAGCTGATTCCTTACGCGACGGAGATTTTTTTGACGGTCGTTGATGCCGAAGTTCCAGCCGATGCATTTTTTCCCGACGTTGACGAATTTATTTTGCGCGACGTAAAAATTTTTGACGGTTACGAATTCAGGAGATACACGCGGTCGCTTTAAAAGCGACGGAACAATTTGTTATGCTTTGCAAGCGATTGACGGTTCGCAACTGTTGGCGCGCTTGAATGATTAACGGAGACAATTCTATGAGAAAAATTTTTAGGAACGATTGGGCACAGCTTTTGGACGACGAGCTGAAGGAGCCGTATTATCTGGAGCTGCGGAAATTTTTAATCGACGAGTACAGCACGAAAAAAATTTTCCCGAACATGTACGACATCTTCAACGCGCTGCATTTCACGAGCTACGCGGCAACAAAGGTCGTCATATTGGGACAAGATCCTTATCACGAGCCGGGACAAGCGCACGGGCTGAGCTTTTCGGTTTTGCCGAACGTTCCGCCGCCGCCGTCGCTGATGAACATTTTCAAAGAGTTGCGAGACGATTTGGGCTGTTTCATTCCGAACAACGGTTGCTTAAAACCTTGGGCGGAGCAAGGCGTTTTGCTGTTGAACACGGTCTTAACGGTCAGAGCACACGCGGCGAATTCACATCGCGGGCACGGTTGGGAAATGTTCACCGACAAAATCATTCGCCTGCTCAACGACCACGAGCGACCGCTTGCGTTTATCTTGTGGGGAAATCCTGCGCGGCGAAAAAAAATCATGATAACGAATCCACGCCATTTGATAATCGAATCGGCGCATCCAAGTCCGTTGTCGGCAAGCGGCGGATTTTTCGGCAGTCGACCGTTTTCGCGCGTGAACAATTTCTTAACGTCAATCGGCGAGCAACCGATTAATTGGCAAATTCCAAATCTTTAGGAGGCGATTTTCATGACGAAGAAACAAATTTCAACCGGCATTATCGCGTTTATGATTTTGATGAGCATTTATCTGGTTTTTCGCGTGAACTCAAACACAATGTCAATCGCCTCGTATGACGCGGGCATTAATCAGCAGACGGGCGTCGGCAAATTGGAGAGCTTTTGGACGAAATACGTCGGCGCGTCGAAAAATTCGCTTACGACTTATGAAGACCGCGAGAAGGCTGAAGCTGACAGCACCTATTCGATTATCGCGCTGTTTGTGATTGACATTGCCGGTGTCGTCGCGGTGTATGTGTTGAATAAAAAACCGAAGCCCGTTTCGACTCCGACTGATGAAGAAGACGATTGGCGCAATCAACGTCGCGGTGGTCGTCGTCGCCGTCGCTGAACTGAAAATTAATCTTTGACTTTGCAAGCCAAGACGTATTGAAAAAATCACGTTGAATGAAGTTGAGACCCGGCGCGCATGGACGCGCGGCAACGTGACGTTGCATCCAACGGAATCGCTCAACACTTTAAAACGTCGATAAGCCTTGCTGTTCCTCCGCTTTTAAAGCGGGTCTTTGACGCCGACAAAGAAAAAGTAGATCCTAAGATGAGCGAAAATAAAAAGGCGGAGGCTTGAAAACCTCCGTCCTGCTCGTTAGGAAACGATTT
>CAMNPA010000166.1 GCA_946547205.1 uncultured Selenomonadales bacterium
GGATTTTGTATAAGATATTCGCCCTGCTCCAGTCGCGTCAAAATATTTTTATACGTCGAAGGCAGCGCGGAATAATCTTTCGTCGTCGTTTCGAGAACATTTGTTCGCCCGAAAGCAAAAGTCGAACAGTTGCCGCTAACGCGAGGATGAATATTCGAGCGAAATTGTTCCGCGCCAAACAAAATTATTCCCAACGACCGACCGCGTTCCGCAATGTCGAGAATCTGCCGCAGTATCGGTGAATTTTTCGTCGTGTCTTTCGAGGCGAACTTATTCAGCTCGTCGACGAAGACAATTATTTTTGACGGCGCAGCTAAATCGTATTCGCCGAGTTTGAGTTTGTAAATCGTCTTCAGCACATCGCCGAAAACAAACGCCTGCTTGTCCGTCGAAAGCTTTGCAATGTCAATCACGCTGACCGAACCCGCCGAAATATTTTTCAGCTCGTCTTCCAATCGACACTCAAAATCTTCCGATACAATTCGGTTGACAAACATTTGATCGTTGCGCAGAGCCTTGTTGACAATGCGTTTGAACTTCCGCCAACTGAGCACAGAAATTTCTTTGGAATTGCCGCGTTGCGAAAGTTCACTGACTTTGCCCAAAAAATTTTCCCAAGTCGAAATGCCGCTGAAGTCCGCGTCGTGCTCGTCGATGACCTTGCTGATAATCGAATCCATTGTTTGCGTCGTGTCGTCAATGTCGGCGAAGAGCATTTCCAACGACTCGCGGTCGTCCTCGTAAACGTAAGCGAATTTTTTCATGAGACCATGCGAAAGATAAGCGACACTGTCCTTTGACGGCAAATAGCTCGCGACGGTGCCGCCAAAATCTCTCGGCGCATAGTAACGAACATTTTCAAAAGGCTTGCCGCTCAATTTCAGGTCACGATAAATCTGCGCGGCGGAAATGTCATCGTTCGGCTTATGAATCGCCATCAAGTCTTTGCCCTTGACGTTGAAAATTATAAACGCGCAATCGGAAAAGTTTTCTTGTACGGACTTCATGAGAAACATCGCGTAGCTCGTCTTCGCGGCAAGACCGGAAATGCCCGAAATGTTCAAGTGCGCGCCTTCGGGACCGAGCAAAAATTGTGCGTCGAGATTCACCGGCAAAGTAATTTCGTGCTCCGCGTGACCTTCGTACATTTTCAGAAAGCCGCAGGGCAATTTGTTTTCGATTTTGTCAAGTCCCAAGGCCTGTTCAATTTCGGCGGCGGCAGCCAGAGTAACGGGCGAATCATTTCTTACGGGCGTGTAAATATTTTTCGTGTTGAAAGAAACGGAAACTTCGACGTAGTTCATGCCGATTCGCAAAGTCGGCGCGGCTGTCGTCGTGTCGCCAAAATCGCAGGAGATGTAATTCGTCAAAAAGCTTTTCGCGTCGGTGATGTGAAAAATATTTTCCACCGTGCCGAAAGTATGCGAGCCTTCGATATGCTCAACCTTGACCACGTCGAAAGCATTCAATCGAAAGTCCGCGCCCGTCCAGAAATAAAATTTGTCCATCGTCGCGGGAAATTTCTCCGTCGCCGCCACACGACCGATAATCTCATTCATGCGCTCACCTCAAAATAAATGCAGAAAAGTTTCCGACGAAATGAATCGCGACTTGATAAAACTTTCCGTCAAAAAAATCGGGTAGATATGATTCGCCCAACGATTGTCGCTGCCGCAGCAAACAGGATTTCGTTCGTTGAGCAGATACGCGCTCAAAAGATTTACTTCGTCGCTGTCAATTTGTTCGTTCCTTCGTTCAGCATCAGTGACCAAAATTTTTTCAACCTTGACGACGCCGGCAAATGGTGAATCGGAATATTTTTTATCGCGCAGTCGCAGATACCACACCGCAAATTTATTGCCGCCATGAAAATTATCTTCGCGCTGAAAAATCGTGACGGGTGTGCGACAAAACGTCGGCAGTTCGGCGACGAGCCCCGGATTAACTTTGCCGGAAGAATCTTTGACGAGCACAGGATTAAATCTTTTCGAGACGCCGATAACAAAGCTGTAGTTCTTGGCATTGAATTTTTTCTTGTCGGCGGACAAGACGCGATATTCCAACGAGCCGTCTTTAACCAGATAATTTTTCTGATCAAGCTTGCCGCGCCTTACCAACTCTGCGACCAAATTTTTTTCGGTGTCGTGCATGTACTTCATGATTTGAGCAACGGCGCGATCCTCAAATTTTTCAGCAAGCTTGCGATTCGTGTCGTAAGGCAGAATTTTGGCGATTTGAAATTTTGAACGGGCATTGATTCGGCTGACGAGCGCGGGAAAAAATCCGCCGTTATCAAAGCTTTGAGGATTGGTCACATCGGGCACGGCAAGCACAATTTCTGCCGAAAAATTTTCTGCGTGCAATTTCCTGCCGATTCGCCGACAACAACCCGCTACGACTTGACCGGCAACAATCGGATAAATCATCTTGCGTGAGCCGTTCACATAGGCAATGTCATCAATTTTAAAGACACGACGCGAGTCGTCCAGAAAGTAATTCAAAATCTGAGTGCTGCCGGAAAATTTTTTTGACTCATCGGCGAGCGACAAAAATTCTTTCGGCGGACGAGTCTCGCCGCGATGTTTCAAAACGATTTCGTCAGAATCGTCGTATTCAATCTGCGAAAGCAAATTTTCTGAATCAAGCTCAAACCTTGAGGTGTGATAGCTTTTTCCGTGCGTTTCTTCAGCAATGATTTGCAAAATTTTTTCCATGGCAACTCCTGGCGCAATGACCGTCACCTGCGAGCCGTTTATCTCGGTCAAACTCTAATGGTGTCTCTGACAAAATTTTTCGTCTAAGGATATAACATGTCGGAAAAATTTTCAACTCGTGCGGCAGTGATAAAAAACTTTTCAGACGGGCAAATCGTTTGACAAAAGCTTGAGCGTGTGATAAATTGTCAACGCTACTTAAGAAATCCATAAGAGATACTTAACACTGTAACACCAAACGAAAACCCCCGCGCAGAGTGCGACACTGTACGGGGGCTTCGTTTTGCCATAATCGAGTGCGACTGCGATTAGCGGGCACGCAGAAGTTTAGTAACGACTGCTACGCTTTGAGCCAGCGTTTGCAAATGTAGACGCCCGCGACGGTTCCGATAACGGTTCCAACGGCGGTCGAGACCACACCTACTGCCAGCATCGTCCAGATACTTAACACTGCCAACACCTCCTCTCGTTCGGTGTTCTGCCGGACAGAGAGTCGTAGCATCGGCGCAATTATATCATGCGGGCAAATCGTTTGACAAAAGCTTGAGCGTGTGATAAATTGTCAACGCTACTTAAGAAATCCATAAGAGATACTTAACACTGTAACACCAAACGAAAACCCCCGCGCAGAGTGCGACACTGTACGGGGGCTTCGTTTTGCCATAATCGAGTGCGACTGCGATTAGCGGGCACGCAGAAGTTTAGTAACGACTGCTACGCTTTGAGCCAGCGTTTGCAAATGTAGACGCCCGCGACGGTTCCGATAACGGTTCCAACGGCGATCGAGACCACACCTACTGCCAGCATCGTCCAGATACTTAACACTGCTTCCACCTCCTCTCGTTCGGTGTTCTGCCTGACGAGAGTCGTAGCATCGATATGATTATATCACAATTAACGGGAGATGATTTATTGAACAGAAAAAATTTGTTCGGGCTGACGTTGTCGGAATTGGAAACGGAACTTGCTCCGCTGCCGAAATTCCGCGCAAAACAAATTGCCGCACACATTTACAAGCACGGCGTGAAAAATTTCGACGCGATGAACAATTTGCCCAAAGTTCTGCGTTCTGAACTCGGCACGCGCTACGAAATTAAGGTTGCCGATATTTTGAAACGTTTGGATTCCAACGACGGCTTGACGACAAAATTTTTGCTTGCATTGTCGGACGGTGCGGCGGTTGAAATTGTCATCATGCGCCACGACTACGGCAACGGCGTTTGCATTTCAAGTCAAGTCGGCTGTCAAATGGGCTGCAAATTCTGCGCGTCGACGCTCAAAGGTCTTGAACGCAACTTGACGGCGGCTGAAATGCTCGGTGAAATTTTTTTCGCGGAAGAATTTTTGCGCGGCGAAGGTCAAAAGCTCGATTCAGTCGTAATAATGGGCACGGGCGAACCGCTGATGAATTTTGACGCGCTGATTAAAATGCTCCGACTTCTGCACGAAGACTATTGCTTAGGCATGAGCTACCGAAAAATTACAATCTCGACGTGCGGCGTTGTTCCCGCGATAAAAAAATTGCGCGACGAAAAAATTCCCGTCACGCTGTCGATTTCTCTGCACGC
>CAMNPA010000167.1 GCA_946547205.1 uncultured Selenomonadales bacterium
GTTATCACCACGCCCGTAAAGCCCAGCTCATTGCGCAAAAGATCAGTCATAATAATCGGCGACAGGCTCGCGGAAGTGTAAGGATCAAGCGCGTCGTAAATCAAATGACCAATCATCACCATGAATCGCGAATTGTCGTGCCCGCGAATAATTTTCGTGAACGGCGGCAAATCTTCAACGTCGAGGACTTCGCGGCTGACTTCGACGTTTGAAACTTCCTGGTGCGGATCAACTTTGCTCTTGCCGATGCCGGGAAAATGTTTCAGCGTGTAGAGAAAATTTTCGGACTCGTAACCTTGAGCGGCGGCTTCGACGAATTCAGCGACAAGTTGAGCGTCATTGCCGAATGAGCGCGTGTCACGACTGCCGACATCAGCAACGGGCGCGAAATTTATGTTGACACCGACACTGCGCAAAAGTTTGACGTTGTATTTCGCCCAATGCGTCGCGTCTGCAGGTTGACCGTAACCAATTTCTTCTTGCGAAGGTGCAGGCTCCAGAAAATTTTTCCCGCGAGCAACTCGACCGCCTTCCTCGTCAAGTGCAACGAACAACGGGACTTTCTGATTCGCAAAGGCTTGAATGTCGTCGACAAGTTTTTTCGTCTGCGCAACGCTCTCCATGTTCCTGTCGTAGAGAATCACGCCGCCGCATTTGAGATTGTTGAGCGCGGAACGAATTTCGTCGTTGAGTTCGGTGCCGTAAAAGCCAACCAGAATCATTTGCCCGACTTTCTCTTCAAGCGTCATCGAATTCAAAATCTCGTCGATTGGATCGCTTGCAGGAGTTTCAACTTCAGGCTCGACGTTTTTAATTTTGCCGCCGCGCATGTCTGCAGTAACAACTTTTTCTTCGGCAAGACAGCCGCAAATCAGAAACGCCGTCAACATCAGCGCGAACAGCTTAAAAAAATTTTTCATCACAACTTTACCTCGCTAAAAAATTTTTACATCAACGCGGCGAATTATATCACAATCGCGGCGGAAAATGTTGCGCGTGAAAAAGTTTTTGATATAATGCGGGCTAATACGGAAAGGAGAAATTTTTTTATGCTCAAGAAAATTTTTGTCTGCATGTTGACGTTTGCGGCGATGATTTGTCTAAGCGGCTGCGGCGAAGAAAAAATCGACGGCACGCCCGATAAAGCTGTTCTCGCTTACGCTGAAATTGCAATGACCGGCGACAGCGATAACATGTCGGCGGCAGGCTTCACTGAAAACGACCGCAAGGAAATTCGCTACACCATGGCGCGGACGTTCACGGACGCATTGAAAGGCGTTGCTCCGTTAAGTCAATCAAGCGCGGAAAAAATCACGCAGATATATTTCGACAAACTCAAGGGCGCGATAAATTTTCAGACGACGCTAAAGAAAAATGACGCTGACCGCCCGATTGTCACGATAACCACGACGCCGATTGATCAAGGCTCGTCCGCCAGAAGTGCCGCCGCCAAAAATGAAGAGCTCATCGCATTAATCGGCATGGTCGGAAAGTTGAAGGCTGAAGGTGCAAGCGACGACGACTTGAAAGAAAATGCCGACGTTCAGAATTTGGCGATAACCGCGCTCACAAAATACATCGACAACATTCAATTCCAAGACGAGAAAAATTTTGACGTGCCCTGCAACAAAGTCACGGGCTCCGACGGAAAAATTCATTGGGCTCCGGCTGACAGCAATGCTTTCGTCGACTTCCTTACAGGAAAATGATTTAACTTGCAGACTGTTTCCATTGAAAATTTTCCCGCGTGGTTTATAATGTGCGCAACGAGAGGGGGAAAGTTCTATGCTGAAAAAAATTACTTTTGCGGCGTTGACGTTTCTATTCACGCTGTGCATGATTGGTTGCGGTGATAAATCTGCGGGCGAAAAAACTTCCGACGCGTCCAAAGTCGAAGGCTCTGCCGATAAAGCCGTGCTCGCCTATGCTCAACTCAACGCTTACGGCATTATCGAGGACGAAAATCAAGCGGCGGCAGGTATGGCTGAAAACGACATCAAGGACGTTCAAGACCGCGTTTTGGCGCAACTGGTTCAAGCGTTCCAAAACTTTCCTCTAAGCGACGAGAACATTGACAAAATCACAAATCAATACGTCGCGAAATTGCATGTGGCGATGAATTTGAAGACGACGATTAAAAAGGACGATCCTAAAAATCCCGTCGTCGAACTGACTGCGCGGACAATTAACCGCGAAAATACCGATAAAGCCGCTGAAACTGATGAAAACCTTCTCGCGCTCGGCAACATGCTCTATCAAATGCAACTTGCCGGTTTCACTTATGAGCAGCTCAAAAACGATCCCAACTTTCAAGCGGCGGCAATGGAGACGATAAGCAATTTCATCAGCGAGTTTCAGCTCAACGACGAACAATCAATCGACATCACTTGCGAGGCTCTCAAGGGCACCGACGGGAAAATGCATTGGGCTCCGCAAAATCCTCAAGACATCACCAAATTCGTCAACGGTCAAAAATAATCGCACGTAAATTTTTTTGTCGCAGGACGCAATGCGGTTTGTCTTGCGGCAAATTTTTTTAGCAAAAGGAGTGGAGCAGATGGACAAGTTTCGACGAGCAGCACAAAGATTTTTCATGCTGACGATTTTTCTCGTGACGGCATTCACGGCGACGGGCTGCGACGATATGGACGTTGATGAACCTAAGCCCGACCGTGTCGTCAAGCCCGCAACTTTCGCGGACGCTTACAAGTCAACTGATACTTGGCTAATCTATTGGTACGTTTGCGGCACAGATTTAGAGTCAAGCGCGGGTGCGGCGTCTGCGGACATTCAAGAGCTCTTGAACGTCAAGCTGCCCGAAAATATCAAAGTGCTGATTCAAACCGGCGGTGCCGAGCAGTGGCAGAACAACGTTGTTTCAAGCAATGCGGTCGAACGCTACATTTACACTTCAAACGGTCTCGAACGACTTGCAACTTTAGCCGATGCCGACATGGGACAAGCGAACACGTTAGCCGATTTCATTCGCTACGGCAAGGAAAATTACACGGCTGATCACAAAGTCTTTGTCTTTTGGGATCACGGCGGCGGCTCTGCTGTAGGTGTTTGCCTTGATGAACGCACCGGAAATTTTTTGAGCTTGAACGATTTGCGCAACGCTTTCATTTCCGTTTATGAGCCGTCGACTGATAATCCGCCGTTTGAACTTATCGGCTTCGACGCGTGCTTGATGGCGACGTATGACACGGTTAATTCTCTTGAAGGCATTACGCGCTACGTCACTGCCTCGGAAGAAGTCGAGCCGGGCATTGGTTGGAACTACACGGGCTGGGTCGGTGCATTGGTTGAAAATCCTGCGATGAGCGGCGGCGGTCTCGGTCAAAAGATTTGCAACACTTACTTTGACGCCTGCGAGCAATACGACCTTGACGACACAGCGACGCTTTCCGTTATCGACCTTAGCAAACTTCCGCAACTTCGCAATGCTTACGAGTCGTTCGGACTTGAGGCTTTACGTGCCGCGAGAAATAATCCGCGCAACTTTTTCTCGAAATTCGGACGCGGAGCCGTGAACTCTGAAAATTACGGCGGCAACACTCGACAGACCGGCTATACGAACATGGTTGACATTGTTGACCTTGCACGCACGAACAAAGAACTTTTGCCGAACACTGCCGACAAACTCATCGGCGCGGTTGAAAGTGCTGTCGTCTACAAAAGCGCGGGCGGTTATCGCAGTCGTGGCGGCGGACTTAGCGGCTTTTACTCTTACAGCGGCGATGAAGATTCGCTCGTCAAATATCTCAACCTCGACGCGGCTCCTATTCCGCAGAAAATTTTGTATTACTATCTGATTTACGGCGAGATTCCGGCGGACGTGTTACCTTTGCTTGACGATGATTCACTTGTCACGCCTGTGCCGACGACTCCGCCGCCGCAACCGCAAGTGCTCTTTGACATTGCTCAACTTAACGACTTCAAAGTTCAGCTCGACAAAGATAACAACGCTTTCGTTCAGCTCTCGTCCGAACAGATGGATTTGCTTTCAAGCGTTCATTGTCAGCTGATGTACATGGATTTGGACAACGATTTGATTCTTTATCTTGGCAGCGATGCTGATGTTCACGCCGATTGGGATAAGGGAACTTTCACGGACAATTTCCGCGGCGTCTGGCCGATGCTCGACGGTCATCCCGTTTACGTTGAAATCACCGAAGAAAATGACGGCTACAATCTCTATTCCATTCCGATTAAACTCAACGGCGTCGAATGCAACTTGCAAGTCGCTTACGTCTA
>CAMNPA010000168.1 GCA_946547205.1 uncultured Selenomonadales bacterium
GCTGAAAAAAATTCACCGTCGGAAATTGTCGAGCCGTTGAATGAAATTCCGCCGCAAATTCTCAACGTCCCGTCTCCGCTGTTCGACGTGAAAAATTTTTTGCCGGAAGGTATCGCGCCCGAAATGAACGGTCAAATTCCTGCCGACAAGCTGAAACGAATTCATTGCGGCGGTCGTCTTTATGTTGATGCCGCAAGAGCTTGGTTGGCGATGGTTCGCGCCGCCGCGCAGGACAAAATTTTTTTGAACGTGAACAATCCCTTCAACGCTTACCGCCGCCTTGAAAGTCAAATTCGAGTTTTCAGCAAACGTTTCGCGCCCGTCGACAATCAAAGCGATTTGCCTGCCAATGTGATTCGCGTTGAGTTCGAGGATAAACTTTGGCGACTGAAACCGAACGTTGCTTACGCCGCAATTCCCGGGACGAGTTCTCACGGCTACGGGCTGGCAGTCGACCTCGGAAATATCGGCAATCGTCTTGTCAGAGTTTGGCTGAATAAAAATGCCGCGTCGTTCGGTTTTGTCAAAGAGTACAGCTTTGAGCCGTGGCATTTCGTCTACGTGAAAAGCCGTGAAGAAATTCCCGAACGTGTGCTTGAGATTGAAAGCTTGCCGCCGGAGCCGATTTATACCGCCGAACAAATTCAGCAGATTAGCGGTTGTCAATGGCTCACATCGCCGCCCGAAGATTGGACTTGCAACGGAATTTTTTACTCGCGCCCAATCAAAGTGAATCACGTTGCGATTGTGGATCAAGGCGCAGGCATCGGCATCAGCGAACAAATAATCGGCAAGATATTCCGTCAAGTGGCAGGTTTTATTTGCGTCAATCCTAAGCCGCTCCGCAAATACGACCGTCCAATACTCGTGACTTCAAACCTCAAGGAGACGATAGAAAAAATTTCAGCGATTGTGCAGTAAGGAAGGATTTTTTGTATGACAAACAAAAACGGACGCTTCGGCATTTACGGCGGGCAATACATTCCCGAAACGCTGATGAACGCGGTAATTGAGCTTGAATCGGCTTACAATCATTTCAAAGACGACGCCGACTTTGTGCGCGAACTCGACGAGCTGTTTAGAAATTATGCAGGTCGCCCGTCAATACTCTACTTCGCGCGGAAAATGACTGACGACTTAGGCGGCGCGAAAATTTATCTCAAGCGTGAAGATTTGAATCACACAGGCTCGCACAAAATCAACAACGTCCTCGGTCAAGCATTGCTCGCAAAAAAAATGGGCAAGACTCGTTTAATTGCGGAGACCGGCGCAGGTCAACACGGCGTCGCCACTGCAACGGCTGCTGCCTTGCTGAATATGGAATGCGTTGTTTTCATGGGCGAAGAAGACACTCGTCGGCAAGCTCTCAACGTCTATCGCATGAAACTTCTCGGCGCGAAGGTCGTTCCCGTCAAAAGCGGCACCGGCACATTGAAAGACGCAGTGTCAGAAACTTTCCGCGAGTGGACGAATCGAATTGCCGATACGCATTATTGTTTAGGTTCCGTCATGGGCCCGCACCCGTTCCCGATGATTGTCCGCGATTTTCAAGCCGTCATTTCCCGCGAAATTAAAGCTCAACTTCTCGCGCTTGAAGGCAAACTTCCCGATGCGGTCGTTGCGTGCGTCGGCGGCGGCTCAAATTCAATCGGCACGTTCTACAATTTCATCGGCGACAAAAATGTTCGGCTTATCGGTTGCGAGGCGGCAGGCAGAGGCGTTGACACCTTCGAGACTGCGGCGACAATTGCGACGGGTCGGACGGGAATTTTTCACGGCATGAAGTCTTACTTTTGCCAAGACAAATACGGACAAATCGCGCCCGTTTATTCAATCTCTGCAGGTCTTGATTATCCCGGCATTGGCCCGGAACATGCGCACTTGCACGACATCGGACGAGCCGAATACGTGCCGATAACCGACGCCGAGGCTGTCGACGCATTTGAATATCTGTCGCGCACGGAAGGAATTATTCCCGCGATTGAATCGGCGCACGCGGTTGCTCACGTCATGAAAATTGCTCCGACAATGAGCCGCGATAAAATCATCGTCATCACGCTTTCGGGTCGCGGCGACAAAGATTGCGACAGTGTTGCACGTTATAGGAACGCGTTGTAAAATTGCCACATTAACAACACAAGGAGGAAATTATTTTGTTATATCGCAAGGTTGATACGAATTTGAATTTCGCGAGCCGCGAGAAGGAAGTCGAAAATTTTTGGGCGGAACACGACATCGCGCAAAAGGCTGTCGATAATCGCGACGGTTGCGAGAATTACACGTTCTATGACGGGCCGCCGACTGCAAACGGTCAGCCGCACATCGGGCACGTTTTGACACGCGTCATCAAAGATTTGTTCCCGCGTTATCACTCAATGAAAGGTCAAAAAGTTTTGCGCAAAGCCGGCTGGGACACGCACGGTTTGCCCGTCGAGTTGGAAGTTGAAAAGCTCATCGGCATCAACGGCAAGGAACAAATCGAGGCTTACGGCATTGAACCGTTTATCAAGAAGTGTCGCGAATCGGTTTGGAAATATAAAACCATGTGGGAAGAATTTTCCGGCGTCGTAGGTTTTTGGGCGGACATGGAGCATCCGTATATCACTTACGAAAATTATTACATCGAGTCGGAATGGTGGGCACTCAAGCAGATTTGGGACAAAGGTTTGCTTTACAAAGGGCACAAAGTCGTTCCGTATTGTCCGCGCTGTGGCACGCCGCTTTCCAGTCACGAAGTCGCGCTCGGTTACAAAGACGTTAAAGAACGTTCGGCGGTTGTCAAATTCAAAGTCGCCGATGAAGACGCTTACTTTCTTGCGTGGACGACGACGCCTTGGACGTTGCCTTCAAATCTCTGTCTCTGTGTCAATGCAAAGGTCGATTATGTCAAGGTTGAAGTCGACGGCACGATTTACATTCTCGCCGAAGCTCTCGTTGATAAAAATTTCGGCGACGTTGAGAAAAAAATTTTGTCGAAGTTCAAAGGCGCGGAACTTGAATATAAAAAATATGAGCCGCTGTATCCTTTCGCCGACGAGATTGTCAAACGTTCGGGCAAAGCTGCTCATTACGTCACCTGCGATGATTACGTCACGACGGAAGACGGCACGGGCATTGTTCACTGCGCACCGGCTTTCGGCGAGGACGATAACCGCGTCTGCCGCAAATATGATATTCCGTTCGTGCAATTCGTTGACGGCAAGGGCAACATGACTTCCGAAACGAAATGGGCAGGAACTTTCGTTAAGGACGCCGATCCGCTGATTCTGCGCGATTTGAAAGAGTCGGGCAAATTGTTCAAAGCTCCGCCGTTCGAGCACAGTTATCCGCACTGCTGGCGTTGCGATACTCCGTTGATTTACTACGCGCGCGAATCGTGGTTCATCAAAATGACGGCTGTCCGCGAAAATATGCTCAAGAACAATGCAAAGGTTAATTGGATTCCGCCGACGATTGGCAAGGGACGCTTCGGCGACTGGCTGGAACACGTTCAAGATTGGGGAATTTCTCGCAACAGATATTGGGGCACGCCGCTAAACATTTGGGAATGCAAATGCGGTCATCAACATTCAATCGGCTCAATCGAAGAGCTCAAGCAGCTGTCGACGAATTGTCCCGACGATATTGAGTTGCATCGCCCGTACATCGACAAGGTAACGTTCAAATGTCCGAAGTGCGGCGACGAAATGCATCGCGTGCCCGAAGTCATTGACTGCTGGTTTGATTCGGGAGCAATGCCTTTCGCGCAGTGGCATTATCCTTTCGAGAACAAAGAATTCTTCCACGAACATTTTCCCGCCGATTTCATCAGTGAGGCTGTCGATCAAACGCGCGGTTGGTTTTATTCGCTCATGGCAATTTCTACGCTGATTTTCGACGACACGCCGTTTAAGAATTGTATCGTGCTCGGACTCGTGCTTGACAAAGACGGGCAGAAAATGTCGAAGTCCAAGGGCAATGCCGTTGCGCCGATGGAGACGCTTGCCAAACACGGAGCCGATGCAATTCGCTGGTACTTCTACGAAAATTCCGCGCCGTGGTTGCCGAATCGTTTTCATGACGGAGCAGTCACCGAAGGTCAACGCAAATTCCTCGGCACGCTCTGGAACACGTACGCTTTCTTCGTGCTGTATGCGAACATTGACGACTTCGACGCCACGAAATACGCACTTGATTACGAAAAACTTTCCGTCATGGATAAATGGCTGTTGTCCCGGCTGAATACGATGGTTAAGACTGTCGACGACGCG
>CAMNPA010000169.1 GCA_946547205.1 uncultured Selenomonadales bacterium
CGCCGATTCAAATGCTCCTGCGCGGACAAAATCTTTTGGGCTACAATCACTATTCAAATGACGTCGTGGAAAAATTCGTTCAGCACGCCGCAACGCACGGTATAGGTGTCTTCCGAATCTTCGACGCTCTTAACGACGTTCGCAATCTTCGTGTCGCCATCAAAGCCGCGCTTGCCTGTCCCGAAAAGCCCGAAGTTCAAGGCTGTCTCGTCTACACGATTAGCCCTGTGCACACCAACGAAACTTTTGTTGAGCTTGCAAAAGAGTTGCAGGAAATGGGCTGTCACAGCGTCTGCATTAAAGATATGAGCGGTCTTCTCGCGCCGTATGCCGCTGATGATCTCGTCCGCAAACTAAAAGCCGCGCTGGATATTCCCGTTGAACTTCACACACATTGCACATCGGGATTCGGGCACGCGACGTATCTCAAGGCGATTGAAGCCGGCGTTGACATTGTCGACTGCGCATTGAGTCCGTTCTCAAGCGACACGTCTCAACCTTGCACGGAAACAATCGTCGCGATGTTGGCGGGCACTGAACGCGACACGGGTCTTGACCGTCAAGCGATGACTCCGATTGCTAAACATTTTCTCGGCGTCAAGGCGGAACTTATTAAAGAATTCGGGCTTAAAGGTTACTTCGACATCAACGTTAATGTGCTCGACTTCCAAATTCCCGGCGGCATGTTGTCGAATCTTGCCAATCAGCTCAAGGAAGCCGGCATGGAAGATAAATATCAAGACTTGCTCGACGAAATGCCTCGTGTCCGCGCAGATGCAGGTTATCCGCCGCTCGTCACGCCGTCCAGTCAAATTGTCGGCACAATGGCGACTTTCAACGTTATGGCAGGCGAACGTTACAAAATGGTTCCGAATGAGTTCAAAGACATGGTGCGCGGAAAATTCGGACGCACGCCCGTTCCCGTCGACCGCGATTTTATCACCAAAACTCTCAAAGTTCCCGAAGATCAGATTATCGAAGACTGCTCCGTTGAAGACGCCAAGGGCGAGACTTTTGCGCAATTCAAAGATGAACTCATCAACAAAGGTTTTCTCAATCCGACCGATGAGGACGTTTTGAGCTACGCTCTCTTCCCGCAGGTTGCCGAAGAATTTTTCAAGAAACATTATCGGCAGGTCACGGCTTATCGCAGATGAATTTTTCGGCGTGAAAATTTTTTGTAAAATAAAATGCCTTCTGAAGACCGGAAGGCGTTTTATTTTTGTCAATCAGTGCGATTGGCGCGATTCGAACGCGCGACCTACTGCTTAGGAGGCAGTTGCTCTATCCTGCTGAGCTACAACCGCATTGCGCGAATTCTATCACGCACCAAAACATATTGCAAGAAAATTTTTGGCGACGCGTCAATCTGCCCGCAACGTGAAATCGTTAATTTTTTCTGAAAATATTCAGCTACACTTGAAAATATGGTTTTTATCGTCTACAATGGCAAGACAGTGGGTTGGAGTGATGTAAATTATTTTTTAAGAGGCAGAAATATTTTTGCCGAACTTCAGATAAAATACGGAGGCGAATCTTTGGTGGAAACTTCAGAAGTGCAAAAGTTCAACCTAAAAAGTTTTCTCTCAATGAAAGGCGCGGCGGCATTGGCAGGAGTTGTAGCAGTCGCGGGCGCGGGCACGATGGCTTTTTCCAATTCTGTTGCTGACGGCGATAAAATTGTCATGGGCGTCCAGGCATACGGTCAACCAATCGGCGGACTTGACAAAGCCGGTGCGGAAAAAGTCTTCACGAACATTGCCGCGCAGAAAATTCACAACCTGACGTTCAGATACGGCAACGAAGAATTCGTCGTCACGCCCGATGAAATTGGTTTAAAGCCACTCGTCGACAAGGCGGCTCAAGATGCGTTCAAATACGGTCGCGGCGGCTCGGCTTTCGGCAATTTGAATGAGCAGATAAGTTGCGTTTTCGGCGGACGGAAAGTTGATCTCACTGCAAATTATGATTCCGAATTGCTCACGGAAAAGCTCAACGACATTGCCGCAAAAGTCAACACCGATCCCGTCAACGCGGTCTGCAGACTTTCCGGCGACGTGATTGAAAAAATTCCCGGCGTCGTCGGCAAAAAGCTCAACGTCGAACAGCTTGCCGAGTCGTTGAAAGAACCGTTGACGACGCTCAACTTGCCGAAAGGCGCGATTGATTTAACGCCCGAAGATATTCAGCCATTCATCACGACCGAAGACATTGCCGCGATTGATTCGGTACTCGGCTCCTACAGCACTAATTATTATCCCGGCGATCGCGGCGACAACATTTGGCTTGCCGCAAGTTCAATCTCGAATAAGATTGTCAAACCTTCGTGGACGTTCTCATTTAACGACACTGTCGGCGAACGCACATGGGCTGCGGGCTACAAAATGGCGGGCGTCATCGTAAACGGCAAGGCGGATGTCGACTACGGCGGCGGTGTCTGCCAAGTAAGCTCCACACTTTACAACGCGGTTTTGCTCGCCGGTTTAACTCCGACTGAACGCACGCCGCATTATTTCCAATCAAGCTACATCGGCTACGGCAGAGATGCTACCGTTGCTGACGGGCAGATTGATTTCAAATTCCGCAACGACCTGCTCCACAACGTCTATCTGATTGCCGAAGCTTACGGCTCAACGTTAAGCGTCTACGTTCTCGGCACGAAGGCTGACTTGGGCGGCTCGGACATTGCGCTGGAACTTGACGGCACATCACTTTATCGCGTCTACTACAACGGCGGGCAAGTCGTTAAGGACGAATATCTTCACACGGACATTTACAACTAAAATTTTCCTTGCGCTGAAGTCAACTCAACGTGTTATTATAGCTGTTAGCTTTTAATCGTTAGCTGTTAGGAAAAACCTAAAAGCTAAAAGCTAAAACCTAAAAGCTAAAAGCTCAAAGCTAACAGCTAAAAGCTAAAAACTAAACAGGAGAGTGATTAATCATGAGTTTCGTTTGGCACATCCCGACGAAAATTTTGTTCGGCGCAGGAAAACTCGCTGAACTGCACAAAGAGGCTCCGCTCGGCAAAAAAGCTTTAATCGTCATCTCGAACGGACGTTCAACTAAAACCAACGGCAGTCTCGACAAACTTCAAGAAGAGCTTAAACTTTGGAACGCGGAATTTGTCATCTTCAACAAAATCGCCGCAAATCCCATTGAACCTGTCGTTCAAGAGGCTGTCGAATTCGGGCGCGCTAACGGTTGCGATTTCGTCGTTGGACTCGGCGGCGGCTCTGTCCTTGATGCTGCAAAAGCTGTCGCATCAATCATTCCGCAACAAGACGGCGGTCGCGTGTGGGACTACATTCTTTTCGGCACGGGCGGCAAAAAACCGTTGACTGTCAAAGCGTTGCCGTACATTGCGATAACGACGAGCGCGGGCACAGGCTCCGAAGTCGACGCGGGCGCAGTCATCACCAATCCTGCCACGAACGAGAAGACCGCATTTTTCGGTAGCTATCCCGATTTGGCGATTGTCGATCCGCTTTACATGTTGACTGTCCCGAAACATTTCACCGCTTATCAAGGTTTCGATGCGTTCTTTCACAATGCGGAAGGTTACATTTCCAACGCGTGCAATGAAGCGTCGGCAATGATTGAACTCACTGCGATTGAAAAGCTCGCGAAATATTTGCCCGTTGCCGTCAACGACGGAAAGAATCTTGAGGCTCGCACGCAGGTTGCATTCGCGAACACGCTCGGCGGATTTTCAATGGACGTTTGCGTTTGTACGGCTGAACATTCGCTCGAACATGCCTTGAGCGCGTATCATCCCGAATTGCCGCACGGTGCAGGTCTGATTATGATTTCGCTCGCTTATTTCGGGCATTTCGTTAACAAACACGCTTGCGACGAAAAATTTATCGCTATGGCACGCGCAATGGGCAAAGTTGACGCTGACAAAGCTGAAGACTTCATCGACGCGTTGAAAGAATTGCAAACGGCTTGCGGCGTTGACAATCTCAAAATGAGCGACTACGGCATCACGCCCGACGAATTCCCGAAGATGGTTCAAAACACTCGCGACGCCATGGGATTTTTGCTCCAATTCGATCCCGTTGCCCTTAGCGATGACGATATGCTAAACATCTACAAAAAATCCTACAGGTGATTGACAAAGCCTTTGCCGTGTGATATAAATTGCAACGGTTTTACTTTAGGGGTATCGCCAAGTTGGTAAGGCACCAGACTCTGAATCTGGCATTCGTTGGTT
>CAMNPA010000170.1 GCA_946547205.1 uncultured Selenomonadales bacterium
GAAATATCGCGGCGTGCGCCTTCAGCTTTCGGGTCGTAGTTTTCGTCAGTAAGTGACGGACAATTTTCCATGTTCGTAAAAGCAAGCGCGGCGTGTCGAAGTTTGTTGACGGGACGATCCTCATTTGAAATGCCTGCAACTTGAACGGCGATTTCCTCAAGATAACCGAGGCTGCCATTAGGTTTCGTGAGACTGTCGACAATTTTGCGGCAATTATCCATCGGTCTGTCGTGAAGGCGCGGCATCGTTCGCAGATAAAAATTAAACGTCCTGTCCGTCGCGGCAACAACGTCGTCTTCATCGTCGCCCATGATACGAATCGCCATCGGATAGTTGCGCGGGATATTCAGCGTGTTCGTGCTGAAGGGCAATTCGACGCTCTCCATTTTCATTTCGCTAAGGTGAAAGTCAAGCGGAATTTCTTCAATCTGAACGTCATCGCCGAGAAAGTCTTGAATCTCTTCAATCGAGTTGAAACCTTCGACGCCGTCGAGACCGAGTTGACGTTTGAAATTTTCCAGCGCAGAGTCTTCCTCAACGTATTCGCCTTCAAAATCGGCATCCGGGCCGCAAACGAAAATATAAACCAGATTGTCAAGAACGCGCGCGGCGATTGACGAGCCGACAGCTTCTCCGAGCGCGAGATCCAAATTAAAAATCGGTTGCAGTCCCAAATGTCTAAGAATCGCCTTGTGCCCGACTTCGCGCCCGACGTGCGAGGCAATCAGACATTCCGTGGACTGCGGCAAAATTTCTTCGGCGACGAGTGCGGCAACAGCGGTATTGAATCCGTCGAGCATGACAACGCAATTATGATGATAAGCAGCGATAATCACGCCAGCCATCGCTCCGAATTCGTAGCCGCCGACAGAAACCATCACGTCGAGCAATTCGCAGGGATCGGGCTTGTTGATTCTAAGTGCGCGTTTGACAATGTTAAGCTTGTGAGCAAATTTTTCGTCGTCAATGTTCGTTCCGCGTCCGGTAACTTTTTTCGGGCTCAATCCAAGATAAGCGGCGGTCATTGCGGCGGCGACAGTCGTATTGCCAATTCCCATCTCTCCGATAAGAAAACAGTTGCAACCGGCGGCGATGGCTTCTTCGGCAAGCTGTTTACCGATTCTGACGGACTTGGCGGCGTCGTCAAAAGTCATTGCGCATTCTTGAGCGATATTCTTCGTGCCGCGAGAAATTTTCCGATTGACAAGCCCGTAAGCCTCCAAATCGGACAAATCGGCATCAACGCCAACATCAACGATATAAAGTTCAGAGTAAGCGAATTTTGCAAAAGCATTGGCGGCGGCTCCACCGTCGACGAGATAATTGCGCACCATGCTTGCGGTCGTCGATTGCGGATAAGCACTGACATTTTCTTTCGCGACGCCGTGATCTGCGCAAAATATGAACGTGCATTTCTGCGATTTGCCGATACTGCGATAAAGTTCGGCTGCGTGAGTAAAAGTCATTCGTTGCCCCTCCGCACTAATTTTCTAACGACCTTCGCGCCGGCATTTTTCACACGTCTCAAAGGTGCGACACGGACTTTTATTTTCGGTTTAATCTCGCGTTCAAGCCCGAAGTCTCCGCGTTTTAGGAACGTGGATTTTATTTTGTCGGGACGGAAAAATTTGCGGATGACCTTTGCCAACTCTTCCACGTCTTCGGATTCAATGCACGTGAAAATATCGACGGCAACGTAGCGCAATTCTTTATAGACGTGCAGAGCGATATGACCTTCAGCGAACGCGCCGACAATTACAAAATGATTTTCGTCGATGACTTCGGAACAAAGTCGCGGCACGCTCCCGACAACGCTCCTCAATGTGTCTTTTATCGCGTCAACGTCATTCAAGCGGCTCGTGTCGCAGTTATACAAATCCAAAGTCAGTTGTCGTGCCAAAATCTTCATGGTGTCCTCCAAAAAATTTTTGTTCGGCGGTTGATTATAGCAGGTATCGTCAATTACCGCAAAAAAATTCTGCGATTGAACTTCCTTTCTTTGCTTGCCCAAAGAAAGGAAGCGAAAGAAAGGGCACCTCGCAGGGGCGTTCCGGCAAACTTCGCGTCCCGCTCAGTGGTGCCGGCGACCGCGCGTCCGTGCGCGGTCTATTTTTCGCAATACGTTCATTTTGAATTGTCTTTCAGTGTGGCGCGAATCGTGAAGACAATGTCGCCGTCCTTGTTCTCAACGGAACTTTCGAGTCGTGCGCTTTGAATCACGGAACTTTTCACGCGGCTAAGGTAGCTTTTCACGGCATCGGGCGTGGTTGAAATTCCTTCAAGCTCCAGAAAATTTTCGTCAGCGTGAATTTTGGTCAAGTGCACGCCGCCGCCCGCAACTTTGCCGAGATTTATGAGCAGATTGAATTTCGCAGGATTGACGCCTTGAGCCGCGCAGATTTTGTTCAGGCGATTGAGTTCGGAAATATCGGCGTCGTGAGAATTTTTCAGTGATATATCGTCGCGCAATTCGTTGACGGAAATTTTTGCCGCGTCGAGTTGAGTTGATGCCGCGTTGTTGTCGAAAAAAATTTTCATCGAGCCGATGAGCAGTGCAATAAAAAAAATCGCCGCGACTGCCGCAGAAATTCTTTTCCAATCAAATACGCTGCGTCTCGCCAAAATGTTCGGAGTTTTTCTGTCGCGCACGACTTCCGCGATAAATTTTGCTCTGTCAATCGCCGTGAACTTTGTCAGCAAATCGACGGGCATTGCCGACAGTCCGCGCAGATTCATGCCGAATTTTTTCCACGCCGCGCTGAATTCGTCAACGGTCTTTTTCGGCAAGGTCTCCATCCAAAGTTGTTCGCCGACTTTCGCGAATGAAAACGCCGCGTCATCATTGCCGACTTGAGCGACTGCCCAAATTTTGACGAGCGAAAAAATTTCTCTTGCCGGAATGTTGTCGACTTCCGTTTGAAGTGTGACGATTTCATCATCGCGCAGACAAAATCCGACCGCCGAAGTTTTCCAGCCGTTCTGATTGCAAGCGATTGAAATTTTTTCGGCAAGGTGTTCAATGTCCGAGCCGTCCGCGTCAACTTCAACGACCGCCGAATTCTCCGACGTGTTCACGACAAAAATTTTCTCGCCGTCAAAATATGCGCCGACGACTTCGCTCAAATCTTCGCGGAAAAAATTCGCAGCTCGCTCAAAAAAATTCTCCGTCAAAATTTCTCACACCTTCCGACTGCAAGCGATTGAAATTTTTTCGGCAAGATGTTCAACGTCCGAGCCGTCCGCGTCAACTTCAACGACCGCCGAATTCTCCGACGTGTTCACGACAAAAATTTTCTCGCCGTCAAAATATGCGCCGACGACTTCGCTCAAATCTTCGCGGAAAAAATTTTTAACGACGCCGAACACTTACTTGCGCTCCAAATTCACGACGCCGGAATTTTTGAGCATCCAACCTTTGAGCGGGTCTTGAACGAAAATCGCGGGCTGCTTGACGATATATTTCCGATAAACGCCGTCCTCGAAATTGACCGCGTAAATTTCCTTCATGCCGCCGAATTCGTAAAGATTTTCGTCGCAAGGATTCATCGGATTGGGAAAAACGGCGTATTCCTCGCCTGCACATTTGAACGCCCAATAGAGACTGTCCTTGGCGTCGATAGCCGGACGAAATGTCATCGTGCCGCCGTATGTCAAAATCTTGAGCTTGTTCTCTTTGATGAAACGTTCGCATTTTTTTATGTAGCCGCGCGCGTCGGGATCGCCTGCAAGTTTGTTGAAGTCCTCGACGAAATTTAGCCACGGCTTCGGCGGCTCAAGCGGCGTTATTCGGATTTTCTCCGGCTCCGATAAATCTATTCCGAACGGCTCAACTTGCGGCACGTCGGCGATAATTTGCGGCTCTCTGATTTGGCTGACCTTTTCTTCAAGCGTGGTGACTTTCTTGCGCAGTCGTTGCAAGTCCGTTTGAATTCTCTGCAAGTCGGCATCTTGACGGCTGTTAATCGACCACAGATAGGCGACGACGAGCAAAAGTAAGACGCTCAAACCTAACGACAGATAATTGAGCACGCCCGCCATTGACGACGAAACTACTGCTTCTTCCATAACTCATTCCTCATTTCTCATTGCCAATTCCTAATTACACAAAAGCCCGCGCCGTTGTAGACGCAGGCTTGAAATTTCTAAAGTGGCAGGGGTAGCTGGACTCGAACCAACGAATGCCAGATTCAGAGTCTGGTGCC
>CAMNPA010000171.1 GCA_946547205.1 uncultured Selenomonadales bacterium
GGCTTTGAGTTTGTCGAGACGTTCCCACGGATCTTCGTCCAAAAATCTCAAGCACGTGTCGAACGTCGCGCCGCCCCAAGCTTCCAGAGCTTTGTAACCGATTTTGTCCAAGCTAGCAAGCATCGGCTCCATTTGACGATAACGCATACGAGTCGCGCAAAGTGATTGATGTCCGTCGCGCAAGACTGTTTCCATGATTTGAACCGGTTTCGCCATATTTACACTCTCCTTAAAAAAAACTGTTGACGTTATGCCGATTATAGATTTTATTTATCTTAACGTCAATCGTCGCGCCAAAAAATCTGCCGAGCTGTCGTTGAAAAATGCAAGCCGTCAGTCAGAATGTTGCCTTGCCAAAAAATTTTCATGTACAATCGACATTGCGGCGAACCTTCCCGCAGAAAGAAGGTGGTTCGTGACGACTGTCGCAGCCGATGTCGTAGCAGGCGTAGCCCTCTACTTCATCTATAAATGGCTCGACAAGCGCAACTAGAACGTAACACAGTGGTTATCGTTAATCTGTAAAACGAATCGTCTCATCAAAAGAACCCCGATGCCAGTCGGGGTTCTTTTTGCGGCAAATGCCTATGATCGCGTTGTGTCAGTTATCTAACTTGACGAGTGCAGTTTATCACGCCGACAAATTTTTTGCAAGCCGTCATTGAAGATATTGCCTTACAAAAAATTTTCATGTACAATCGACGTTGCGGCGAGCCCTCCCGCAGCAGAAAGGAGGTGAGTTCTATGGTCGCAACGTTTTTTGCGACTGTCGCAGCCGATGTTGTAGCAGGCTTAGTCCTCTACTTCATCATCAAATGGCTCGACAAGCGCGGATAAATGAACGAAGTGGTTATCGTTAATCTGTAAAACGAATCAGAATCAAAGGAATCCCGACGGGCATCGGGATTCTTTTTTTGCGGCAAATGCCTATGATCGCAACGTTGTCAGTTATCTAACTTGACGAGCGCAGTTTATCATGCCGTTAAAATTTTTGCAAGCCGCAGATAAATGCCGACGCAAAAAATTTTGGCAAGAAAATCACTGAAAAAAATCTGTAAGAAATATTGGCAAGCGGCGCGAGATTATGTATAATGCAGGCGGAATCATTTTATAAAAATTTTTTCCACAGGCGGTGATCAAAATTGAATGATATAGTTACGATTAAAGGGCTCAAGTACGGCTTGCAGTTGACCTTTGCCAAGGGCGCGAGTTTCGACGACGTGCAGGCGAATCTTTTGGACAAGTTGCAGTCGGGCGACGGCTTTTTCATTCGCGGCACGACGGTCTTTGTTCCGAAAGGCTACTTTGCCGAAGAGCAGAACGAAGCTTTGCGCAAAATGTTTCATCGGCACGGAATGCTTTTCAGTACGGAATTGAAACGCCCGAATCTTGCTCCGCCGTCACGCGACAAAACTCCTGCGCCGAAAGTTAAAGAGGCTGTCGAAGAGACGCAGAAAATGACGGTCATCAATCACACGGTGCGCGGCGGTCAAGAAGTCAAAGTCAACTGCTCGGTGCTCATTTGCGGCAACGTCAATCCCGGTGCGCAAGTCATTGCCGGCGGCTCAATCGACATTCGCGGCACGTGCAGAGGTTTTGTTCATGCGGGAGCTTTCGGCGACAAGACTGCCTTTGTCGTGGCGGACAGACTGATGCCCGCGCAGATTCGCATTGCCGATTTGATTGCCCGTGCGCCCGATGAGCCCGAACAAGTTTCTCAAGCCGAACGCGCCATGATTAAAGACAACATGATTGTTTTTGAACCCGTGACGCGATAATTTGAGCTTTAAGCTGTTAGTCGTTAGCTTTTAGTCGTTAGGAAAAAACCTAAAAGCTAAAAGCTAAAAGCTAAAACCTAAAACCTAAAAGCTGATAATAAGTGAAAGGAAAAATTTTATGAGCCAAATTCTAGTTATCACGTCGGGCAAAGGCGGCGTCGGCAAAACGACAACCACTGCGAATATCGGCGTCGGACTTGCCATGCGCGGCAGCAAAGTTGCTCTCATCGACACCGATACCGGCTTGCGCAACCTCGACCTTCTGCTCGGCTTGGAAAATCGAATTCTCTATGATCTCGTCGACGTGACAAGCGGACGCGTTCACTACAAAAAAGCTCTCGTGCGCCATAAAAAGTACGAGAATCTTTATCTGCTGCCAACGTCTCAAGTCAAAGATAAATCCGCCGTCAATCCCGATCAGCTCGTCAAGCTTTGCGACGAAATGAAAAAGGAATTCGACTTCATCATCATTGACTGCCCGGCAGGCATCGAACAAGGTTTCAAGACCGCCATCGCCGCCGCCGATACAGCTATCGTCGTGACAATGCCCGAAATTTCCGCCGTCCGCGACGCAGATAAAATTATCGGTGAACTCGGTCGCGCCGATAAAGAAAACGTCAAGCTTATCGTCAATCGAATTCGTCCGCAAATGATTGAGAAAGGCGACATGCTCGACATGACGGACATTGACGAGATTTTATCGGTCGTGTGCATTGGACAGGTGCCCGACGATGAAAATGTTGTCGTCGCAACGAACAGAGGCGAGCCCGTCATCACGATGAACAATACTTCGGCGGGACAGGCGTATAAAAATATTGTCGCGAGAATTTGCGGCGAGAACGTCCCTTTCCTTAAACCGCAAAAGGAAGGCTTCTTTGCTCGGCTGAAAAAACTTTTCGGCTTGATGTAAGGAGGTGCTGCTCATGCTAGACGTTTTGAAAAGAGTCTTCGGCATGTCCGAAAAAAAATCGGGTGCAGTCGCCAAAGAACGTTTGCAAGTCGTTTTGATTCACGACCGCGCCAGCATTTCGCCGGAGATCATGGAAAAGATCAAAGAAGAAATTATCAGCGTCCTGTCCAAATACATGAACATCAACCGCACGGAAATGGAAATTGCTCTGGAAAATGATTCCGACTCCGTGGCACTTGTCGCGAATATTCCCGTAAACTCGATGCGGCACGCGCGCTGAAAAAATTTTTGAGCGGTCACGACGACCGCTTTTTTTATCACACAACAAAGGCGGCGTTAATATGATTCACAAATTCAAGCAGGGCGACGATTTCATTTTGCTCGACGTAAACAGCGGCGCAGTTCACATTGTCGACGAGCTCACGTTCAAAATTTTGGACGACTACGACGGCACCAACGACGCTGAAATTTTGTCCAAATATCCCGACGCCGACACCGCAGAAATTTTAGACGAACTTCATCAGCTCATTGCCAACGGTGAACTCTTCGCGCCGGAAATTGACGTGCCGTTGACGTTTGCAAGTCGCGGCGTCGTGAAAAGTCTGTGCCTCATGGTCGCGCAGGATTGCAATTTGCGTTGCAAGTATTGTTTCGGAGACGGCGGCACTTACGGTCATCGCGCGGTGATGTCGGAAGAAATTGGGCGTGCGGCTGTCGATTTCATCATAAAAAATTCCGGCATACGTAAACATTGCGAGATTGATTTTTTCGGCGGCGAACCGTTGATAAATTTCCGCACCGTCAAAGCCGTAACCGAATACGTCCGTCAACGCGAAATTGACACCGGAAAAATTTTCAAGCTCACTTTGACGACGAACGGGCTTTTGCTCGACGACAAGGCGATTGCTTGGCTCAACGACAACAAAATTTCTCTCGTGCTTAGTTTGGACGGACGCAAGGAAATTCATGACGCAATGAGACCTGACATCAGCGGGCGCGGCAGTTATGAGCGTGTGCTGAAAAATTTTCGTCACGTTGTCCAAAGTCGCAACGGTGACAATTATTATCTGCGCGGCACCTACACGAAAAAAAATCCGGACTTCACGGCGGATGTGTTGAGTGCTCACGACGCGGGCTTTGACGTTTTGAGCGTGGAACCTGTCGTTTTGAAAGATTCGCCGCTTGCTTTGACCGTTGACGATTTGCCGAGGATTCGCGCCGAATACGACCGCTTGACGGAAGCTTATCTTGAACGTCATCGCGCGGGCAACGGATTCTTTTTCTTCCATTTCAACGTTGATTTGAGCAATGGTCCTTGCGTCGCGAAAAGGCTTTCGGGTTGCGGAGCCGGGCACGAATATTTTGCCGTCGATGTCAACGGCGATTTGTATCCTTGTCATCAATTCGTCGGGCGCGAAAAATATCGGCTCGGAAATATTTTTGACGGCGTGGAGCAATCTGCGCGGCATTGGCTGAAATATTTTCGGGAGTCGCACGTTCTGAATAAGCC
>CAMNPA010000172.1 GCA_946547205.1 uncultured Selenomonadales bacterium
GCAACCGAAAATTTCCCGCGAGCTCATGACTTCGTTCAAGAAAAACCAGCCTGCCAATGCGCCGAAGATCGCCTCGAAACTCATCAGAATTGCCGCCGTCGAAGGCTCCGCGTATTTTTGCCCGTAAAGCTGCAACGTGAACGCAATGCCCGAACTCATCACGCCGCCATAAAATATCGGGAACCATGCGTCGAACATCGCGGGAAGTGTCGGCGTTTCAAGCGCGAACATCGTCACGGAACTCAATATCAGCGTCATGAAAATCTGCGCGGCGGACATTTCGATAACGTCGACTTTGTTTGCGAATCGGTCTGCCAAAAGTATATGCGCCGTCCAGAAAAACGCGCTCACGAAAAGTATTGCGTCGCCGATTTGAATTGAAAAACCTTCGCCGACTGCCAACAGATACAGTCCGATTAACGCCAATGCCGCGCCGATAAAGTTTTCACGACGAATTATTTTGCCCAAAAGTTTTGCGCCGAGTGGCACGAAGACGATATATAGGCACGTGATGAACGCCGCTTTGCCCGCCGTGGAATATTGCAGCGCGACTTGTTGCATGGAGCTGGCGATAAACAGCACGAATCCGATTATCAAGCCGATTAAAAAGCCGCGCCGATAATTTTTCTGCCGACGTTCTCTTGCCCGTTGTCGACGCGTGAAAATCAACAGCACCACCAACGACAGGAAGCCGATTAAATATCTGCCCGCCGCGTAGGAAAATGGTCCGATGCCGTCCATGCCCGTCGATTGCGCAACGAAGGTCGTTCCCCAAAAAAATGCCGCGCCTAAAAGCATCAGCGTGCCTTTGAATTGCATGATTGATTCCCTCTTAAAGTTTCGTGTTCCACATGATTAGCGCATCTTCGCCGTTGTCAAGGTAGTAGCCTTTGCGACGCCCGACGCTTTTAAGTCCGAAACTTTCGTAGAGTTTAATCGCCGCAATGTTGCTCGGTCGCACTTCCAAAGTTATCGACGCGGCTCCGCGAATTTTGACGGCTTTAATCAGTTCGCCGAAAATCAACGTGCCCAAACCTTGTCCGCGAAATTTCGGCTCAACGGCAACGTGCATGACTTCCGCCTGATTGAACGAGACCCACGCGCCCGCATATGCAACAATTTTTCCGTCCAGTTCGCCGACAATGTATTCGGCAAGCTCGTTGCGAGTTTCACGCCAAAAATCTTCGCGGCTCCACGGCATCGCAAAACATTTCGCTTCAAGTGCGGCGATTGATTCCGCGTCGTCCGGTGTCAATTTTCTAAAGGTAACGTTCATGATTGCTCCGATTCCGCTGTCGTCGTAAAAATTTTTTATGCGGTCGACAATTTGGCTCCGTTAAAATTCACGTGCCATAATCCAGGCGTCCTCGTCGTCGTAAAAATTTTCTATGCGGTCGACAATCCGAAAGCCTAAGCTGTCGTAAAGTTTAATCGCGGTCGTGTTGCTCGGTCGCACTTCCAAAATCACGAACGTTGCTCCGCGTTTTTTGACAGCCTCGATTAATTTTGTAAGCATGATTTTGCCGATACCGCGCCCGTGAAAATTTGGATCGACTGACAGAGTTTGAATCTCCGCCGTGTCCGAATGAATCACGGCTCCTGCGCACGCGATAATTTTTCCGTCAAGCTCGGCAACGAGAAATTCATTGCGAAAACTTTTGGCGGCGTAGAAAAAAGCTTCGCGGCTCCAAGCGTCGTGTTCACCAAAACATAGCAAATCGTGCAAGGCAGCGGCATCAGCGTCGGCAATCGTCAACTTTCGGAAAGTAAGCCGTGTCGTTTCTCCCATAATTCTTCAGCCTCTGCGCGTCGAACGTAAAGCGGCTCCAAATTCATCACGTTATCGAATTTTTTCAAGTCCTGTGCACACAACGCGACACTCGACGCACGCGGCATTCGTAAATTCGGCGGCGCAAGGTGAACGTTCGGCGGCAGTGGAATTTTTATTTTGTGCAACACGTCACCGCAGAGAAAAATTTTTCCGTCGAATTGAGCTGCCTGCGTTATTGCTTCGTCAATCGGTCTGACTTCCAATTTTGACAGCGCGGACGTTTCCTCGAACAGCTGACAATACGCACGATTTTTTTGCGCGTCGATGAGCGGCAAGACTTTTGCTGACGGGAAATTGTAAGCCATTGCTTGCAACGTCGGCACGCCGATAATTTTTGTCTGCCACGCGTAGGACAGAGCTTTTGCCGTCGCCAAACCGATTCGCAAGCCCGTAAATGAGCCCGGTCCGATTGAAACGGCTATTGCGTCGATTTTCTCGAATGCGCCCGAAACTTTGATGACATCTTCAACTTGCGACATTAACGTTTCCGAAAAAGATTGCGGCGACTCGCGTAATGATTCCGCCAAAATTTTGCCGTCAAAAATTACCGCAACACTTGCTGCACGCGTCGCGGTCTCGATTGCCAAAATGTGCAAAACTATCCCTGCTTCCCAATTACCCGTGGCGTTCAAATTTCTTTTAATTTTTTTGATCTACTTTCTTTCACCGGCGAAAGAATTCATCCGCTCAAGTTGATTCAATTCCTAATTCCTAATTCCTAATTCCTAATTCCTCATTGATTCAGTGCGCGCCTCTGATTTCGCATGTTTCAGCCGATGAATTCAGCGGGACGCGTCGCAGAAAATTCATGACGCCACAACAGAGCTTTGACGATTCGTTGAGCCGCGTGACCGTCGCCGTAAGGACTGCGAGCCTCTGCCATCTTGCGATATTCCGTCGTGTCCGTGAGCAAAATTTTAGCCGCACTGTAAACTTTATCTTGATTCGTGCCGATTAGTTTGACTGTGCCCGCGTCGACAGCTTCGGGACGTTCGGTGGTGTCGCGCAGAACTAAAACCGGTTTGCCGAGCGCAGGAGCTTCTTCCTGCACGCCGCCCGAATCAGTCAAAATCAACGTCGCGCGATTCATCAAATTTGCGAACGGTTCATAATCGAGCGGATCGGTGAGAAAAACTCTATCAAGCCCGCCGAGTTCAGAGTTGACGACTTCGCGGACTTTCGGATTTTTGTGAACGGGAAAAATTATTTCAACGTCGGGAAAATCTTCAACGAGATTTTTCAGAGCTTTGTAAACGTTGCGCATTGGTTCGCCCAAATTTTCGCGGCGATGCGTCGTGACGAGAATAATCCGTTTGCCGAAGTCGACGTGCGATAATTTATTCGGGAAATTAAAATCTGCGCGGACAGTTTGATAAAGCGCGTCAATGACGGTGTTGCCCGTGACGAAAATTTTTTCGGCGGGAACGTTTTCGCGCAAAAGATTCTGCTTGGCGGTTGCAGTAGGAGCGAAATTCAAATCGGCAAGTGCGCCCGTCAATCGGCGATTCATTTCTTCGGGATACGGCGAAAATTTATTCAGCGTGCGAAGACCTGCCTCGACGTGTCCGACTTCGATTTGATGATAGTAAGCCGCCAGCGCACCTGCAAAAGTTGTCGTCGTGTCGCCGTGAACAAGTACCACGTCCGGCTTTGCGGCAGTCAAAACTTTGTCGAGTCCCAAAAGCGCGCGGCTTGTTATGTCGAAAAGCGTTTGCTCTTCGCTCATGATGTTCAAGTCGAAGTCCGGGCGAATGTTGAACAGATTCAACACCTGGTCGAGCATTTCGCGATGTTGAGCCGTGACCGCGACGATTGATTCAACTGCGTCAGGAAATTTGCAAAGTTCGAGCACCACGGGAGCCATTTTGATTGCTTCGGGACGCGTGCCGAACACCGACATAACTCGTAATTTTTTCATAACCATCACCTAATTTGCCGGACGAGCAATGCCCAGCTTTTTCACGCCGTAAACTATCGCCGCGACGACGACCAACAAAATCAGCACGGCAATTTGGCAACTGACCGCCGTCAAAGCTATCGCGCTCAAGCCGAACAACGCACTTACCACGTACATTAAAAGAACCGCCTGCCGTTGTGTGAAGCCGACGTTTAATAATCTGTGGTGCAGATGACCTTTATCGGGCTTGAAGATTGGGACGCCGCCGCGAAGTCGTCTGACGATTGCAAAAGTCGTGTCGAGAATTGGCAAGCCGAGCGCGAAGATTGGGACGACCAACGCGATTGTCGCAACGGATTTGACTGCGCCCGTGACGGAAATTCCTGCGAGCATGAAACCGAGGAACATTGAGCCGGTGTCGCCCATGAAAATTTCTGCGGGATTGAAGTTGTATTTTA
>CAMNPA010000173.1 GCA_946547205.1 uncultured Selenomonadales bacterium
AGCCTTTGACGAGCTCAACGAACGGCTCCTTGAGCGGATATTTTTTCGAGCCGCACAAAACGGAATGTTCGACAATGTGCGCAACACCTGTATTATCTTTCGGCGGCGTGCGGAAGCCGATATAAAAAACTTTGTTGTCGTCGTCGGCGTCAACGTAAAAAAGTTTCGCGCCGGTTTTGACGTGTTCAAACTCGTAAGTCTTCGCGCTAATCTCGGCGACTTCGGAAAAATTTTTGAGACGGAAACCGTTAAGCTCCGCACCGATTTTCAAGTTCATGTAATCGCTCCTTTGTCAAACGTCATTTTCTAGAGTTTTAATCAACTTCGCGGGCACGCCTCCATAAAGAGAATTGTCGGGAATATTTTTCGTGACGACAGCTCCCGCCGCAATGACAACGTTGTTTCCAATCGTCACGCCGGGCAAAATCGTCACGTTCGAGCCAATCCAAACGTCGTCGCCGATTTTTATTGGCGCAGTGACTCCGATACTCTTGCGACGTTTCGCGGGACTTAGCGGATGATTTATCGTCGTTATCACTGTGTGCGGCGCAATCATCACGTGGTTGCCGATTGTCACAGAAACATTGTCGAGAATCGTCACGCCGTAATTGGCAAAGAAATTGTCGCCGACGTGAATATTTTTTCCATTGTCGCAGTTGAATACGGGAATGACGACGGGATTTTTTCCTGCGCTGCCGAAAAGTTCACGAATGATTTTTTCACGCGCAAGCTTGTCGGTCACGTCGGTCGCGTTGAGTTTTTGGCAAAGTTTTATGGCGTTAAATTTGAGTGCTCGGACTTGTGGGTCGGTAACAATGTATTCAAGTCCCGCACGAAGTTTTTCAAGTTCAGTCATTGCAAAGCTCCTTTCTATCAATTAGGAATTAGGAATGAGGAATTATTTTTTCATTGCTAACTGCTCGTTGCTCATCGAATTGCCTTCTTCCAATAGTGAAAAATATTTTATTCGTAAACCTTCGCGCCGTCAAGGAACAAATCTTTTGACTTGCAAAATGTTTTCGTGTAAAATCTTGCGATTGATTGAACTATTACCGAGGAGTTGAAAGTTTTGGCAACGATATTCATGGTTTTAATCGTCGCGGTCTTATTGGTCGTGTCGGTGATTTGGCTTTACTTAAAAGGTCGCGAAGAAAAGGTTGTTCCGCATTTGGAAAGTCGCACGCCGTTCAAAGTGGAATCTCGCGACGAAAAATCTGTCACGCTTTCCACGACGATTGAATTTCGCAACGAAGGCACGCAGTCGGCAATGATAGTCGACGCAATTTGTCATCCGTTGCTGCCGTTTGAACAGTATGACGGTATGGACGTGCGCGGCAAAGCTGAACGTGAAGGAGTTCCACGCGAAGACGATTACTTTGAAGCGTTGGTCATTGAACATCAGCAGAGCGCGAATCTTGTCGCGAAAGTCACGTTGACGGCTCGAAAAGGCTTGTCGCTCAAAGAGGCTGCCTCGCACATGGTCGACTTTCCGATTGAATTCATTTATCGCGAAGTCGGACGCAACCCGATGCGTTGGTCAATCGCCCGCGTGATTTTGTCCGCCGAAGAGCTTGCAAAAATCGTCGGCGTTGAACTTGTCAAAGATTGAGGAGAAATTTTTATGAACGTTGAAATTTTACCGATAACGACCAGAATTTTGACGCCGAAGGATGACATTGTCGACGTTATCGAAAAATACACGCGCAACATTATCGGAGCCGATGACGTTGTGACCGTCGCCGAAAGTGTCGTCGCGATAACGCAGGGCAATATCATTCGTCCCGATGAAATGAAATTGAGCAACCTCGCAAAACTTTGCTGCCGATTCATTCCCGATTACGGCTCTCTTGCCACGCCGCACGGTATGCAGGCTTTGATGGAACGCGAAGGCGAATGGCGCGTTGCATTTGCTCTGATTGGCGGCTTTCTCGGCAAGATTGTCGGACTGCGCGGACTTTTTTACAAATGGGGCGGTCGGCAAGCGGCATTGATTGACGACGTGACGGGAACGATGCCGCCGTTTGATAAATGCGTTGTCTATGGCCCGGAAAATCCCGAACAAGTTTGCGACGCGTTGAAGTCTCGGTTGAAATGTTTCGGCGCGATGATTGCCGATGTCAACGATTTGAAACGCTCGCGAATTGTCGGAGCAACGCAGGGCATGAACGCTCAACTTGCTTCCGATTTGCTGATTGACAATCCTTTTGGCAATGCCTCGCAGAAACGTCCGATTTGCGTCTTGAAAAACTTCCGCCAATATCAGCAGGAGCACAAGTAGTTTGGAGGCGATTCAAATGCCGGAAACTCAACCTAAAGAACAATCTTCGCGCGTTGTCGTGCCAATGACGGTCAGCGATTTGATTTACATGCAACTGCAAGATTTAAAAGTAGAATTCCGCGAAACACGCAAAGAATTAAACATGCGCATGGACAGAATCGAAGCTCGTATGGATAAATTGGAATCTCGTCAAGACAAACTCGAATCGAAGATTGAAGCACTCGACAAAAAGTTTGACGATAAATTTGATAAGCTTGCCGATAAGATTGATTCTTCAATGAGACACAGCCAAATTTTAGCGGGCAGTTGCTTGGGCATTACAATCGCTGTTTTACTTGCACTGTTCTTTAAATGACAAAGGAGCGACAGAGATGGAAAAATTTTTTAGGCGACTGATGATCCTGTCGTTGATGACAATTTTTATGGGAAGTTCAACGGCTTTTGCGGTGCCGATACCACTGCGCGGCGTCGTCGAAGGTTTTTACGGCAAACCGTGGACTGTGGAAGATCGCGCCGACATTATCGACTTTTGCCGACGAAACAATTTGAACGCTTACATTTACGCGCCCAAAGACGATCCTTATCACCGCGACAAATGGCGCAAACCTTATCCATCCGACAAGCTCGCCGAAATGATGAGTCTCGTCGCTGCCGCGCAGGCAAACAACGTCCGATTCATTTTCGCGATAAGTCCCGGTCTCGATTTGCATTACAAAGGCTCGCAAGCCGATGCCGACTTCGACACGATGATTCGCAAGCTCGACGCGATGTACAGAATCGGCGTGCGCAACTTCGCAATTTTTTTCGACGACCTTAAAGACGACAAAGGACGCCATCACGAGGACGGCAAAGCTCAAGCCGAATTTCTCAACCGCGTACAAAAAAATCTTCGTTCGCGCTACAAAGACGTTGCTCCGCTTATCACCGTGCCGACCGAATATTTTTATGACGACATGATCAGCGGCAACAAAGTTAAACCGTACACGCGCGATTTTGCAGCGAATCTCGATCCGAAAATCGTCGTGCTCTACAGCGGCAAAGGCGTCGTCTGCGAAGGCATTACCGATTCTGAACTCGACAAGGTCAACAAAATTTTCGGGCGCGAAGTCGGCATTTGGTGGAATTATCCCGTCAACGACTATTCTTTGACGCCCGACGGCAACCGCAATGTCAAACTCGCGCTCGGTGCGATTGACAACCTTCCCACGTCGAAAGTGACTGCGATTTTTTTCAACCCGATGGGTCAAGTTCAGCTGTCGAAAATTTCTCTGGCGACCGGCGCAATTTACGCGAACAATCCCGCGACTTACGACGCCGCTCAAGCGTGGAACAGAGTCATCGACAATCAATTTGACAGCCTCGCGCCCGCAATGAAAGTTTTCGCCGAACACTCGCGACACATGGAAAATTCTTGGGCTAAAGTCGGTGACGCCGATGCTCCCGAATTTGCCGCCGCCGCGTCGATTGTCATGAACGACGTTAAAAAAAATTTGCCCGCCGATTTCCGAACGCTCGAACAAATGCTTGACAACATTGATCTTGCCGTTGATGTTCTGTTGACGCGTCTGCCGCAAAAATATCTGCTTGAATGCAAACCGCAACTCGAACAGCTCAAACGAATTGCCCGCGCAGACAGAATCGCCATTGCCTCGTTAAAAGCCGGACGCCTCGACCCGCAACTGAAAGTTCTGCGCGAAGAGATTACCGCCAATGAAAAACTCGCTATCATTTCGGAAAAGGCTGGGCGCAAATTCATCGACGACGTGATAAAATTTTTCGACGACAAAGAGAAAGTCGGTAAGCGCAAGAAAAAATAAATCGACGACCTCGAAAGATCGCCGATTGAATATCGTGATTGACGCCGCGCAACGTTGTGCGGTTTTTTTTTATG
>CAMNPA010000174.1 GCA_946547205.1 uncultured Selenomonadales bacterium
ATTGACTGCCGCTATTATACAGGGCGTTTACCGAATTTTCAATACGATTTAGGGAGGAATTAATTTGCAAAAATATTTTTTGGCTGTGCTCGTCGAGAATAAGCCCGGCGTTTTGACGCACGTTTCAGGGCTAATCAGTCGTCGCGCCTTCAACATCGAATCAATTTCCGCCGGCTACACCGAAGAGCCGTCCGTCACGCGAATCAATATCGTTGTCAGCGTCGAATCGGAGAACGAACTTGATCAAGTCGTCAATCAGCTCAGCAAACTTATCGACGTGATTAAAATCGTCAACCTTAGCAAATCGCCGTCGATTGAACGTGAACTTGTCATGATTAAAGTTCGTGCCAACAAAGAGACTCGCGCCGACCTCGTGAGCGTCGTTGACATTTTCCGCGCGCAAATCGTCGACATCACAAGCGAGAACGTCGTTATCGAGTTGACGGGCAGCCAAAATAAAATCGACGCCATCTGCGAAGTTTTGAGCGATTATGAGATTGTCGAGATTGCACGCACGGGAACGATTGCCTTGTCGCGCGGACCAATTCCCGTCAAGCAAATGTGATGAAAAAATTTTTTCTAATCTGCGCGGCGATGATTCTGCTCGTGACAGGTTGCGGCAATCAAATTCAGACGATCCCGCCGTTGCCCGGCACGTTGCCCGCTGCTTTGACTGCGCCCGACAAAATCGACACCGACATTTATTTTGACGCGACGGTTTCAATGAAAGGTTTCACGACGTTGGCGGCTGACAATGTTTATCTCACGTTGCCCGACCTTTTGGGCGATTTATGCGGCGCGATGGGCACTGTGCAATTCTACGGTTTCGGCGAAAAAATTCGTCCGCTTGACGGCAGGAGCCATCGTCAATTCACCGCGCCCGAAGTCTACACCGAAGCGATAACCGCCGTTGCGAACGTCGTCGACGCCGCAAATCCCGCGCACCTGTCGATAATCGTCACGGATTTATTTGAGAGCGAATCGGATTGGAGCAACGTCACGCAGAAAATTCGCGACAAATTTTTTGCAAACCGATTGAGCGTTGCGGTTATCGGCATTCGCAATTCGTTTTACGGCGACATTTTCGACGTGGGCTTGAACGCCGCGAAGTTCAACTACAACTCGCAGGACAATCCCGAACGTTTCCGTCCGTTTTATTTGCTGATTATGGGTCGCGATGATGTTGTAAAAAATTTTCTGCGCAAGTTCAATGAGCGGCAGACTTTGCCCAACGACACGGGCTATTTGCTGTTGTCGGAGAGTTTGACGGTCGCGGCGAACGATTTTTCCAACTTTGAACTTGTGGAGCAGGAAAATTTTTACTTGGACGAGACGTTGGAGCTTGAGCCGCGCGTTAAAGAATTCGGCTTGGACAATTTCAACGAGTCGGCGTCGTTTATCGTGCGTTGGAAATTTGAACCGTCGCTCGGAGCTTGTCCGCTTGATTTGTCTGACGTTGATACTTCCGTCGAAATTTTTGCGGTCAACGGCGAAGAGTGGACACAGCTTGAATCAAACGACATTCGAGTTTTGCTGATGAAAGACGACAAACTTCCCGATAATTTTTTCGTGAAAGTCGCGTTGACGCCGGAAAAATCTTTGGCGGAAGGAAAATTAAATTTCGTGCGCGTGAAAGTCATGCCCAAAGAATACGGCTTGAAATTACCGGCTTGGGTAGCGGCGTGGAGCGTGAACGTTGACGGCTCGGCAAAAAGATTCGACGGCTCAAAGACAGTGAATTTAACTCGCGTGCTCGGCTCGCTGAAAGATTCTGTGTTCGCGGCATCACGTCCGGCATTGATGAACATTGATTTTGTCGTCACGCCGTGAATCAGCGGAGCTTGAAAAAATTTTCGCGCTGTGATATAGTGCAGACGTTCAGTTAGAAGACAACTGACAGACCGCGATCATACAGTAGTGCCACCAAAAAACCCTGAGCTGCTTACTCAGGGTTTTTTGATTCGTTTTGGGATTAACGATAACCAATTTTACTTACGACTGTCAATCCACTTGCAAATGAAGTGTGAAACTACATTCGCAGCGACAGTCACGATGAAGACCGCGACCATACTATCTGTAGCGGAAATTTTTTGTCAAGGCAAGCGTGATGAGGAACGTCTAAAAAAATTTAAAGCGCGGTTGAGATGCGATTGACGCAAATTTTACCGCGCTGTTTTGTTTGAACGTCGATTAGAGTCCCGGAATTCTCGGCTTGACTTCCGTGAGCTTTTTAAACAATTCCGCGACTGTCAACTTGTCCGAAGGCTGTTTCTCGTCCAAAAATTTTATCAAGTCAATTACGCTGTCGAGTGCTTCGATGTCGGGATAGCTCTGAAAAATCATGTCGTGATGCGCTTCCAATATCCGCTCCTTGCGAACGAGTTCCAGTTGCTCAATCAATTCCTCGATGGTCATGCTCAACACTCCTTTAAAAATTTTTTTGCCGGGTGTGACTTTTACCGCTTGATTCGTCATTGCAATTTGCTAAACTGTATCAGAAAAGGGGGCGAATGTAAATGGATGCGAAAAATTCCGAGGCACAACGAATCAAAGAGGCTGAACTGGCTTTTGACCGACGGCGACGAACTTTCGGAATGATTTTCGGACCGTTGCTCGCGATTGTCGTAATGTTGACGCCGATTGACGCGCTGACTTTGGAGGCGCACAAACTTTTAGCAATTATGGTACTCGTCGCGCTGTGGTGGATAACGGAGCCAATTCCAATTCCCGTCACGAGTTTATTGGGACCAACGCTTTCGGTTATCGTCGGAGCAGTTCCCGCGTCTGCAGCATTCGCCGCGTTCGCAAACCCGATGATATTTTTGTTCATGGGCGGATTCATTTTGGCTAAGGCGATGATGATGCACGGGCTCGATAAACGTTTCGCTTATTGGTTGCTGTCGCGAAGTTGGGTCGGCTCTAACCCGCGCAGAATTTTTTTGGCAGTCGGTTTGGCAACGGCACTTTGCTCCGGTTGGGTCAGCAACACTGCAACAGCGGCGATGATGTTTCCGATTTGCTTAGGCTTGCTCACGTCGATTAAAGACATGATGGCGGCGAATGGTCGCGAAATTGATTTGTCCGAATACAAATACGCAACGGGCTTGATGTTGATGACGGCTTATTCCGCGTCGATTGGCGGCGTCTTAACTCCGATTGGCACTCCGCCGAATTTAATCATGCTCGGCTTTTTGGACTCAATGGAAAACATTCACATCTCGTTCTTTGAATGGATGATTTGGGGATTCGTCGCGATGGTGATTTATTTCGCGATTGCCTACGTTGTGCTGTCGAAGATGTTCCCTGCAGATGTTGACAAGATTGACGGCGCGGAAGAATTTATTCGGGCGCGAATGTCTGAACTCGGCGAATGGACTCGTGCGCAGAAAAATACATTGCTCGCGTTCATGGTTGCGGTTGCACTGTGGATAATTCCCGGCTTTTTGAACATGTTCCTCGGCGCGACGAGCGATATTCTGAAAATGTACAACAGACTTTTCCCGGAAGCCATCGCGGCAATGGCGGGCGCATTGTTGCTCTTCCTTCTGCCCGTGAACTTCAACAAACGCGAATTCACAATCACTTGGAAGGAAGCATCAGCCGGCATTGAATGGGGCACGTTGATTCTGTTCGGCGGCGGTCTTGCAATGGGCGGCATGATGTACAAAACAGGCTTGTCTCAATGGATTGGCAATTTAATTGTCGACGCAATGGGCGGAACAGTCTCTCAAGTCATATTGGTCGCGGTGTTCTCGGTGTTGGCATTGTTATTGTCGGAATTAACTTCTCACACGGCGGCAACGAACATGATCGGACCTTTGGCGATAACGATTGCAGTTTCAGCAGGACTTAGCCCGGTGCCGGTATCAGTCGGTATCGCGTTGAGTGCGTCGCTCGGATTTATGTTGCCGGTCTCCACGCCGCCGAATGCGATTGTCTACGCCTCAGGCTACGTCCCGATTACCAAGATGATTAAAACAGGCGTTTACATTGATTTCATCGGGATTGCGTTCGTCACGATTCCGATTGCGATTTGGCTCGTCGGACTGATTGTCGGCTGAACTTCAGCAAACATTTTCAAAGCAGTTTACAATCAAAAATTCCCGCTCAACACGAACGGGAATTTTTTTTGTCCAAACACCG
>CAMNPA010000175.1 GCA_946547205.1 uncultured Selenomonadales bacterium
ATAACGGGATTGACTTTGCCGGGCATAATCGACGAGCCGGGCTGACGTTTGGGCAGGAACAATTCATTGAGACCGCAACGAGGGCCCGACGCCATTAAACGGAAGTCATTTGCCATTTTGATAAGCACGAGAGCCGTATTTTTCAGCGCACTTGACACGTCAACAAAGCCGTCCGTGTTATTCGTCGCGTCGATGATATTTGTTGACGTTTCAAAGTTTTCGCCGGTGATTTCGCGGAGCTTGCGTGCGACGATTTTAATGTATTTCGGTTCAGCGTTGAGACCTGTGCCGACTGCGGTGCCGCCCATGTTGATGAGTCTGATGCTGTCGATTGCCCATTCAATGCGCCGAATCGAACGACGAACTGCCGACGCGTAGGAGCCCATTTCCTGTCCGAGCGTGATAGGAACGGCGTCTTGAAGGTGCGTGCGTCCCATTTTGAGAATGTCTTTGTATTCTTCGGCTTTCTGCTCAAGAGCGGTCGCAAGATAATCGAGCGCGTTAGTGACGTTGTGGCTTTTGTACGTCAAGCAAACTTTAATCGCGGTCGGCAAGCTGTCGTTGGTCGATTGCGCCATGTTCGCATGATTATTCGGGCTGATGATGTCGTAACGCCCTTTAGCCTCGCCGATAATCTCCAGTGCGCGGTTGCAAAGGACTTCGTTCATGTTCATATTGATTGAAGTACCTGCGCCGCCTTGAATCGGGTCAACAGGGAACTGGTCGATAAATTCGCCGTCGATAATTTCTTCCGCCGCCTGAACGAGTGCATTTCCGATTTTTTTATCAAGACGCCCGGTTTCCATGTTCGCCTGAGCGGCCGCTTTCTTAACTTTTGCGAGAGACTTAATAAAATCTTCGTCGAGTCTGCGCCCGGTGATTGTGAAGTTTTCGATGGCCCGCATTGTCTGCACGCCGTAATAAGCCTCGTCCGGAACTTCAATTTCTCCCAAAAAGTCGTGTTCCTTCCTCATATTTAAGACCTCCAATTTAGGTTTTAGGTTTCAGCTTTTAGCTATTAGGCTTTAGTCTGGAAACTATCTCCTAAAAGCTAATACCTGACAGCTAACAGCTAAAATCAGTACTGTTTAAACATCCGCTGAACTTCATAGCGGTCATTTGTCTTTGTAAGCGCGAGTTGCAAAAGAATTCTAGCCTTCTGCGGAGTCAAGTTGTCGCCGTCAATGAAATTTTTATTCACAACGACAGAGCCGCCGCCGCAACGTGACGAACGCACGACGACGATATTTTCAGCCGCACGAATCAAAATTTCTTCGACGTTCGCATTGATTGAGCCGTTGCCGGTGCCCGCGCAGATGATTCCTTTGACGCCCGCCTTAATTGCCGCCTCAACAAAAAGTTCGTCGTCGCAAGCGTGATGATAAATAATTTTGACGTTCGGCAGTGAAAAAATATTCTCAACGTTGAATTCGCTGTTGCCGGTGTGTTTACGCGTCGAAGTTCGATAAAATTCCGGGACGCCGTTGTTGACGTAACCGAGCAAGCCGAATTCGCGACTTTTGAACGCGCTGACGTTTAGCGTGTGAATTTTGGTGACTTCGCGGGCAGCGTGAATCTCATCATTCATCACGACGAGCACACCTTTAGCCTTTGAATCGGGACTTGCGGCGACTTTGACGGCGTTTAACAAATTCATCGAGCCATCAGCACTTATCGCCGTCGCGGGACGCATTGCTCCTGTTAAAACGACGGGCTTATCGCTGTGAATCGTCAAGTTCAGAAAGTAAGCGGTCTCTTCGAGCGTGTCGGTGCCGTGCGTGATGACAATGCCGTCAACGTCTCCGCGCGCGAAAAGTTCATTGATTCGATTTGCGAGCTTGAGCCAAATTTTTTCGGTGATGTCTTTGCTGTCAATGTTGCAAATTTGTTCGCCACTGACTTCGGCAAAATTTTTTATTTCGGGCACGGCGTCAATCAAATCGTCAATGCCGAGAGTTCCCGCCGCGTAATTCGTCGTATCAGTCGCAGAATTTGCACTGCCCGCGATTGTTCCGCCTGTCGCCAAAATTTTTATCTTCATGCTCTTTCGCCTGAAAAAATTTTTCCGCTGCGTGCCGAATCCGTCATCATCAGCGTATCGAAAAGTTTATCAATTTCCGCGTCGTCGAAGAGTTTCAGCTCCTTAACGACCTGCTTGACGGTTTTATTTGCACTGACCGCGATTGTTCCGCCTGTCGCCAAAATTTTTATCTTCATGTTCTTTCGCCTGAAAAAATTTTTCCGCTGCGTGCCGAATCCGTCATCATCAGCGTATCGAAAAGTTTATCAATTTCCGCGTCGTCGAAGAGTTTCAGCTCCTTAACGACCTGCTTGACGGTTTTATTTTCAGCGACGGCTTTTTGAGCGATCTCCGTGCCCTTGACGTAGCCGAGAATTGCCGACACGACAGTTGCATTTGCCATCGTTGATTCGGCGTCCGCGCGAAGTTTTTCGACGTTGGCTTTGATTCCGTCAATGCAAAGGTCAGCGAATTTAATCATGCCGCCGGTCAAAATTTTGAATTGCTCCGTGAGATTTTTGATGATGACGGGTTCCCAGACGTTCAAATCGAGTTCGCCGCCTTCAACCGCCATTGTGATAGCCACGTCGTCGCCGCAAACTTGATAGCAAATCTGATTGACGAGTTCGGGCATAACGGGATTGACTTTGCCGGGCATAATCGAACTTCCGGGCTGAACTGCGGGCAAGAAAATTTCCTGCAAGCCGCAACGAGGACCCGAAGACATCATGCGCAAATCAGTCGCGATTTTGCCGAGACCCGTCGCCAAACTTTTTAGGTACGCGGAAATTCTGATATAGTCGTCGCCGTTCTGGAAGCCGTCGAAAAGATTTTCTTTCTGCTTAACGTCAATGCCCGTGACTTCGCGGAGCTGAACGAAAACTTCCGATTGATAGCCGTCAAACGTGCTCAAGCCTGTACCTGTCGCGGTGCCGCCGAGTGTCAGCTCAAGCGGTTTGCCGAAAAATAATTCGTCGAGCAATTTTATATGACGGCGCAGAAAATTTTCGTAGCCGCTGAATTCTTGACCGAGCGTTATCGGAACGGCATCCTGCAGACACGTCCGCGAAGTCTTCACGACGGTTTTAAATTCGTCAACCTTGCGAGCCATTGCCGCCGTCAAATGCTCCAGAGATTTTTTCAAGTCGACAGCGTAACGGTAGCAAGTGATTTCAATCGCAGTCGGGATAACGTCGTTGGTGGATTGCCCGCGATTGACGTGAGTATTCGGATGAACAGCGTCGTAGCCTTTGCGTCCCGTCAAAATCTCGTTGGCGCGTTTGGCAATGACTTCGTTGACGTTCATATTCGTTGAAGTGGAGCCGCCGCCTTGAAACACGTCGACAGGAAAATTTCCGCGCATTTTGCCAGAAATAATTTCGTCCGCCGCCGCGCAGATTGCCTTGCAGATTTTTTCGTCAAGCGCACCGATTTTGCAGTTGGCAAGAGCCGCCGCCTTTTTGACTTCGGCAACAGCTTTGATGAATTCGGGCAAGTCGTCGCAGGTCGTGCCGCTTATCGCAAAATTATTTCGTGCGCGTTCAGTTTGAATGCCGTAGTAAACGTCTTCGCGAACGTCAAGCTCACCGAGACAATCTTTTTCTTTGAACATTTGAATCACCGATTAAAGAATCATATTCGCGAACGCCATACCGATGCCGACGCTGACGATACACGTTATCAAGCCGGGAATTTGGAAGCTGTGGTTGAAAACGAACTTGCCGATTTGCGTCGTGCCCGTTCTGTCGAAGGCGATACCTGCCAGAACCGTCGCGTAAATCGGAACGAGGAAATAACCGTTGACTGCAGGGAACATGCCGATCATTGCCGGCGGCGTGATGCCGAGTGTGATGCCTAACGGAGCAAGTGCGCCGATTGTTCCCGCTTGACTCAAGATAACCGCGCTCAACAGGAAAAGAATTATCGCGAAGACCCACGGATAAGCCGCAATCATATCAGCCGCGCCCGATTTGATGAAGTCGATGTTGTTGCGAGTCAAAGTGTCGCCTGCCCACGTCAAGCCGAAAATGCAATAGACGCCCATCAAGCCGTTGCGGAAAACGGACTGTTCGATAATCGACGAGACCTT
>CAMNPA010000176.1 GCA_946547205.1 uncultured Selenomonadales bacterium
TTTTAGACGAATATTCGGCGGACTTGTTTCCTCTCGTCAGTGTCATCATTCCGACGTTCAATCGCCCGAAATATTTTCGCGAGGCTCTGGAGAGTGCACTCAATCAAACTTACCGCAACATTGAGATTGTCATAAGCGACGACTCGACAATCGACGACACAGAAATTTTGATTCAAAGCTACAACGACGCACGGATAAAATATTTTCGGCACAAAGACTTTAACGCCGACGACAACTGGAATTTTTTGCGCGCCTATGACAATCCCGCCGCCGAATACGTCAACTGGCTCATGGACGACGATATTTTTTATCCGACGAAGATTGAAAAGATGGTCGAAGTTTATCGCACCAATCCCGACGTTTCGCTTGTCACTTCATCAAAAAAAATTATTAACGCGGAAGGAAATATAATCGGCAACACGCAAAAACCTTTCGAGTACGATTTGAAAATTCCGGGCGACAAAGCCGGAAGGTTACTTTTCTTTTGGGACAATTACATTGGCGAGCCTACGACCGTTTTGATTCGGAAAAAATTTCTGCGCGACGGAGATCTCTGTTGGAATGAGGACGAGACGGGCTTTTTCCCGTTGATTGACGTTTCGACGTGGTGTCAGCTTTTGACGCAGGGCAATTTGGTCAGATTGATTGAGTGTTTGAGCGGCTTACGAGTGCATAAAGGTCAGTGTACGCATTCAGACAACACCGTCACATTGTTTGCAATTTGCTACGCAAGACTTTTGAAGACGGCCATTGACAAAGGCGTTTTCTTCCGCGACGAGAAAGAACTTCGCCGCGCAGTGCTTTTCGTTATCGATTATTCCGTTGTGCAGTTGAATAAAGCCAACAACAATAATTTTCACGGCAAGGAAGTCGAGACGTTGGAGAAAACTCTCGACGCTCTGGCGCAGGCTCTGATTAACGGTTACAAGTTGGAATTGCCGACTGAACGATAAATTATACGGAGAGGATTTTTTTGAAGGTCGTAATTTTAGCGGGCGGCTTTGGCACGCGAATAAGCGAGGAGTCGCAAATTATCCCGAAGCCGATGATTGAGATTGGCGGCAAGCCCGTCCTTTGGCACATCATGAAAGAGTATTCGCACTTCGGACACAACGAATTCATAATCTGCGCGGGCTATAAGCAGCACGTGATAAAAAATTTTTTCGCCAACTACGCGCTCCAAAACAGCGACGTGACGTTTGACTTTCAAGGCGAAAATAAAATTCGCGTGCACAATAATTTTTCCGAGGCGTGGAAAGTGACGGTCGTCGACACCGGCTATGGCACCTTGACAGGTAAGCGCGTGAAAATGATTCAACCTTACGTTGACGACGAAAATTTTTTCCTCACATACGGCGACGGACTGTCGAACGTGAACATCAACGAGCTTTTGAATTTTCACACGGCGCACGGAAAAATTTGCACGATAACCGCCATCAAACCGGAAAGTCGTTTCGGCTATCTCGAATTCGACGGCGACAAGGTGCTTGCCTTCCGCGAAAAGAGCAAACAGGACGTCGGCTGGATTAACGCCGGCTATATGGTCATGAGCGCAAAAGTTTTCGATTACATTTCGGGCGACGTTATGTTGGAGCAAGAGCCGATGAAAAATTTGACGCGCGACGGAGAAGTTATGGCGTTTCGTCACGAAGGCTTTTGGCAGTGCATGGACACTCTGCGCGACAAAAATAAGCTTGAGGAACTTTGGCAAAACGGTGCGCCGTGGAAAGTTTGGGATTGAGTTATGGCTAAAAATTTCTGGTACGGCAAAAAAGTTTTCGTGACGGGACACACCGGCTTTAAAGGCGCGTGGCTTGCGTTCATATTGAATCATTTCGGAGCACAGGTCACGGGTTATGCTCTGGAGCCGCCGACTTCGCCGAATCTGTTTGAACTGATTAAACTCGACAAGGAAATTTTTTCGGTGACGGGTGACGTGCGCGACTTCGACAGGCTGAAAAAAATTTTCGACGCGAGCAGTCCCGAAGTCGTCTTCCATTTGGCAGCGCAACCGATTGTTCTCGAAGGCTACAAAAATCCCGCCGCGACTTACTCGACAAACGTCATGGGCACGGTAAATATTTTGGAGTGCGTGCGACAAAGTTCAACCGTCAAATCTTTTCTGAACGTCACGACCGACAAAGTTTATCGCAACAACGAATGGGCTTGGGGCTATCGCGAAACGGACACGCTTGACGGCATCGATCCTTACTCGAACAGCAAAAGTTGTTCCGAACTCGTGACGGCTTGTTATCGGCGCAGTTTCTTCGACGACAGAGAAGTTGCAATTTCCACAGCGCGGGCAGGAAACGTCATCGGCGGCGGAGACTTCGCGGCGTTCAGAATCATTCCCGATTGCGTGCGTGCCGCATTGAACGGCGAAAAAATTTTCGTGCGCAACCCGAATTCGATTCGACCGTATCAACATGTTTTGGAGCCGCTCTTTGCCTACATGATGATTGCCGAAGCTCAATACGACGACAAAAAATTTTCCGATTGCTACAACGTCGGACCTGATGAGCGCGATTGTGTGACGACCGGCGATTTGGTAAAAATTTTTTGCGAACGTTGGGGCGAAGGCTTGACGTGGGAAATTTTATCGACGAATCTTCCGCGCGAGGCAAATTTTCTCAAGCTCGACTGCTCAAAAATAAAATCGGTCTTCGATTGGTCACCGCGCCTGGAAATTTCGGCGGCGATTGAAAAAGTCGTTGAGTGGACAAAAATTTATCGTGCGGGCGAAAATTTATCGGCGTACATGGAACGGCAAATCAAAATTTTTTCGGAGGACAAGCAATGACTGAATCTGAAATGCGCAAAAAAATTTTGGAGCTGGTGCGCGAATACTGCGACGCCTTCCACAATCAACATAAAGACTTCAAGGCGGGCGACAGAATTCCTTATGCCTCTCGCGTTTATGACGGCGACGAAATGACGAATCTCGTTGACAGCGCGCTTGATTTTTGGTTGACGGCCGGTCGTTACGTTGACGAGTTCGAGAAAAATTTTGCGGCTTATCTCGGCGTCAAATTTTGTTCGGTCGTCAATTCCGGCTCGTCGGCAAATTTGGTTGCGTTCTCGGCGTTGACATCTCCGCTTTTGGGCGAACGCAGAATCAAACGCGGCGACGAAGTCATAACCGTTGCGGCAGGCTTCCCGACGACTGTCGCGCCTATCGTTCAATATGGAGCCGTTCCCGTTTTCGTCGACGTGACAATTCCGCAATACAATATCGACGTGACGAAACTTGAGGCGGCTCTTTCCGCCAAAACTAAGGCTGTGATGATTGCGCACACGTTGGGCAACCCGTTCAATTTGCAAGCCGTGAAAGATTTTTGCACACGTCACAATCTCTGGCTCGTTGAGGACAACTGCGACGCGTTAGGCGCGACTTACACAATCGACGGGCAAGAAAAATTCACGGGCACAATCGGCGACATCGGCACGTCGAGCTTTTATCCCGCACATCATCTTACAATGGGCGAAGGCGGCGCAGTTTACACGAACAATCCGAAACTTCACAAGCTGATTCGCTCGTTCCGAGATTGGGGACGCGACTGCATTTGTCCGCCCGGCAAAGATAATTTCTGCGGTCATCGTTTCGACGGCAAACGCGGCGAACTTCCCGGCGGCTACGATCACAAATACGTTTATTCGCACTTCGGCTACAATCTCAAAGTCACGGACATGCAGGCGGCGATTGGTTGTGCGCAGTTGAAAAAATTGCCCGCGTTTGTCGAGCGTCGGCGTCAAAATTTTAATCGGCTTTTCGACGGTCTCCGCGATTTGCAAGACAAAATTATTTTGCCCGCTCCCGCAGAAAATTCTCGTCCGAGTTGGTTCGGCTTCTTGATAACGTGTCAAGAGAACGTTCGCCGCGCCGAAGTCGTCAAGCAGCTTGAAGGCAACGGAATTCAGACGCGCTTACTTTTTGCCGGCAATTTGCTCAAGCAACCTTGCTTTGATGAAATGCGCACGTCGGGTAACGGCTGTCGTGTCACAGGAAATTTGTCGAACACTGACAGAATCATGCGCGACACTTTTTGGATTGGCGTTTATCCCGGAATGACTGCCGCGCAGATTGATTACATGATTGAAA
>CAMNPA010000177.1 GCA_946547205.1 uncultured Selenomonadales bacterium
TCTGCCGAAATTCTACGACAGCTTGAAGACAATGCAAATGGGCATTGAATCAGGACAAGTCGAAGAAATCAGCCTTTACAGCAATGTCGCGAAATATATCGTTGCGACGAACGACAAATTTGAAATCGTCCAAGACAACGCGTTGAGCAAAATCAATTACTCGTTCTGTTTCGCCGTGCGCAAAGACGACGCTCAACTTAAAGCCGATTTGAATAAAATCGTCAGCGACATGAAGTCCGACGGCACGCTTGATAAACTCGTCAGCGAATACATTACAAACGTCAAAGCCGACAACATTCCGAAGGTCGACATTCCCAAGATTGACGGTGCGCAGACGATTAAGGTTGGCATAACGGGCGACTTGCCGCCGCTCGATTTGATTCTGCCCGACAATTCTCCTGCAGGTTTTAATACGGCAATGCTCGCCGAAATTTCCAAACGTCTCAATCGCAACATCAAACTCGTGCACATTGAAAGCGGTGCTCGTGCGACGGCGTTGACTTCAAATATCGTCGACGTTGTATTTTGGGCGATTGTTCCTTTCGGCAACGACGATATGCCCGCCGACATTGACAAGCCCGAAGGTCTCGATTTAAGCGATCCGTATTTCAAAGACAACGTTGCTCACATCAAACTTAAGAGCGATAAATAAATTTTATGGAGGTCTTGTTTTATGAAACTCAAAAAAATTGCCAAGGTTCTCATGTCGTGCGTATTGGCAGGCGCATTGTTCACAGGTTGCGGCGGCTCTCAAGGCGGCGACAAGGACGCTAAGGCTCCCGAAGGCTCCGGCTCAATCAAACTCGGCATGATAACTTGCCTGAACGCCAGCGAAAAGAAAATGGAAGAGATTCTCGCCAAAGTCACTGAAGAATCCGGCATCAAACTTTCCAAGCACGTGATAACCTACTACGACAGCTTGAAGACAATGCAAATGGGCATCGAATCGGGCAGCGTCGACGTAATCAGCACTTATAATTGTGTCGGCAAATACATCATTTCGGCGAATGACAAATATGCCGTCGTCAGTGACAGCGCAAAGTTGAAACTCGCCGACGCGTTCTGTTTTGCCGTGCGCAAAGACGACACTCAACTCAAAGCCGATTTGGATAAAGCTCTCAACGAGATGAAGTCCGACGGCACGCTTGATAAACTCGTCGACGAATACATTACAAACGTCAAAGCCGACAACATCCCGAAAGTCGACATTCCCAAGATTGACGGCGCGCAGACGATTAAAGTTGGCATCACGGGCGATTTGCCGCCTATGGATTTGATTCTGGCTGACAATTCGCCTGCCGGTTTCAATACGGCAATGCTCGCGGAAATTTCCAAACGTCTCAATCGCAACGTCGAAATCGTGCAAATTGAAAGTGGTGCTCGCGCCGCCGCATTGAACGCAAATCAAATCGACGTGGTATTTTGGGCGATTGTTCCTGCCAATGAAAACGTGCCCAACGACATTGACAAGCCCGAAGGTCTCGAATTCAGCGAACCGTATTTCAAGGACGACGTGACGCATCTCAAGTACAACAAGTAATTCACGCGCGGAAAATTTTATTTTAGTCGACGCGGCAAGAAAAGTTTCGTCCTTGTCCGGTCGACGTAATTTTTTTACAGCTAACCAAATGAGGTGAATCGATGAAAAAAATTTTTGCGTTGCTGATGATTTTGACGCTCGCGCTCGTGACAGGTTGCGGCGATAAAAAAACTTCCGACAACGAACCGATTAAACTCGGCATTATCAAACATCTCAACGTTACCGAAACTTTGCTTGACAATTATTTTGAGAAAGCCTCCTCGCGCATGAATCAGACTTCCGGCATGTACGCGCCCAAACATATTTTCTTCGACAACATGACTTCAATGGTTGCGGCTCTGCAGTCGAAACAGATTGACGCGTTGAGCACCTATCAAAGCGTGGCGAAATATCTCCTTGCGCAAAATGCAGACTTTGAAGTCGTCAAAGACCGCGTGCCGAAAGTTTCCGATGCCTTCTGCTGTGCATTGCGTGAAGACGACGCCGCGCTCAAAAAGGAATTCGACGACGCGATTTTGAAACTCAATTCCGACGGCAAGCTCGCCGATTTGGTCAAGACTTATGTCAACGACGTTAATTTGAGTGAACCGTTGCCCGTCGTCGAAATGCCGAAATTTGACGGTGCGCAGACGATTAAAGTTGCCGTGACGGGTGACTTGCCGCCGCTTGACTTCGTGACTGCAGACGGTAAAGCCGCAGGATTCAATACCGCGATGCTCGCCGCAGTCAGTCAACAGCTCGGAAAAAATTTTGAGCTTGTGCAAATCGACAGCGGTGCCCGCGCAGTCGCGTTGACATCAAAACAAGTCGACGTTATCTTTTGGGTGGCAGTGCCGCTTGACGATACGCTTGCTCCGCCGAACTGCGACACTCCCGACGGCGTGATTCTTACCGAACCGTATTTCACGGACGAAATTGTTCACATTAAACTAAATAAATGAGGTGTTTGAATGAAAAAAATTTTTGCGTTGCTGATGATTTTGACGCTCGCGCTTGTGACAGGTTGCGGCGGCTCAAATGACGGCGATAAAAAAACTTCCAATGACGCGGGAAAAATTAAGCTCGGCATGATAACTCGACTCAACGCCAGCGAAGAAAGTTTCGGCAAATTCATGGAAGAAATCGAACAAACTCTTGACGTTAAAATTGCGTCGCACAAGCCCGTTTTCTTCGACAGCCTTAACGCAATGGAATCAGCCTTGCAAGCCGGGCAAATCGACGAAATCAGCACTTATCGCAGCGTCGCGCGCTACATGATAGCCAAGGATCCGCGCTTTAATGTGCTGAAAGATCATTCGCTCGAATTCATCGACTCGTTCTGCTTTGCACTGCGTCAAGACGACACGGAGCTGAAAGATACGTTGAACGCGACGATTAAGGATATGCAGACCGACGGCACGCTTGACCGTTTGACGAAAGAATACATCACCGACATCAACGCCGAAAACGATCCGCCCGCCGTTGAAATTCCCAAGATTGACGGTGCGCAAACGATTAAAGTTGCCGTGACGGGTGACTTGCCGCCGTTGGATTTTGTCAGCGCAGACGGTAAGCCCGCCGGTTTTAATACGGCTGTTCTCGCTGAAATCGGCAAACGTCTCAATCGCAACATCGAACTCGTGCAAGTTGAGAGTGGTGCTCGCGCCGCCGCGTTGACATCAAATCAAGTCGACGTTGTTTTCTGGGCGATTGTTCCCGTCAGCGAAATTATTCCGCAGGACAGCGACAAGCCCGACGGTATCGCGTTGACCGAACCTTACTACAAAGATAAAGTCGTTCACGTGATTTTCAAAGACGAAGAGAAGAAATAAACAATGGACTTCACAGAGATACTTTACAAAATTTTTATCAAGGACGGCGGCTGGCTGACCATCTTGAACGGTTTTTGGGTGACGGTGCAAATTTCTGCGCTGTCATTATTTTTCGGAACGTTGCTCGGCTCGCTGTTATGTTTTTTTCGCGTCGGCAAATTCGCTCCGCTCAAAGTCATCGCGCAAATTTACATCTCGATAATTCGCGGCTCGCCGGTGCTCATGCTGTTGATGTTGCTTTTCTACGGCGTGTTCGCTCGCACGGGAATGGCTCCAATCGTCGTGGCGGTGATAACTTTTTCAATGCACACGGCGGCTCACGTGGCGGAATTGTTGCGGGCGTCGTTGATGGCTCTCGACAAAGGACAAGTTGAAGCTGCGCGGACACTCGGTTTCTCGAAATGGCAGGCGTTCCAACTCGTCACGTTGCCGCAACTCGCAAAAATCGCCAAGCCCGTTTATCAATCGACCGTCGTCAATCTGATTCAGTGGACAAGCGTCGTCGGCTACGTCACGATAACCGATTTAACGCGCGTGATAAACAACATTGCCTCGCGAACAATGCAACCGCTAATCACAATCGGCGGCGGCATGATAATTTATCTCGCGCTGTCGTATCTGATTTACGGAGCGTTTCATTTGACGGAGCGGCGGCGTGCTCAATGAATTGCGGTGAAAATCTTGAAGAAAATTTTTAAACTTCGCGGCGGACGTGAACTGATTATCGGCGAAAAAATTTT
>CAMNPA010000178.1 GCA_946547205.1 uncultured Selenomonadales bacterium
GCGCAAGTCTTATCGGAAATTTTTTCGGCAAGCTCGTCAATGTCGTTGTAATGAACATAATCGAAACCTGCGGGCAACGGCTCAAAACCTTTGTGATATTTCGGCTGACCCGTCGCAGTCAAAGTTGCCAACGTTCTGCCGTGAAAGCTGTCCCAAGCCGTGATGATTTGAACTTTTTCGGGCGAAATTTTTTTTGCAAACTTGCGAGCAATTTTAATCGCGCCTTCGTTGGCTTCCGCGCCGGAATTCGCGAAAAATGCTCTGTCCAGTCCGCTAAGTGCAACCAATTTACTTGCGGCATCGGCTTGCGGTTGCGTGTAGTAAAGATTGCTGACATGAATGACTTTGGCGGCTTGATTTGAAATTGCCTCGACGAGCGGCGGATAAGCGTGCCCCAAAACATTGACGGCGATACCTGCGAGAAAGTCCAGATATTTTTTGCCGTTGATGTCGTAAAGATAGACGCCGTCGCCGCGCTCCAAAACAATCTTGTAGCGATTGAACACGGGCAGATAATTTTTGTCGTCGCGCTCAAAAATTTTCTCTTCAGTCAAATGAATCACTCTCCAAAAAAAATTTTACTCAACTTCGGTGCCGATGCCTTGCGCCGTGAACAGCTCCAGAATAATCGAATGCGGAAGTCGTCCGTCGATGATGTAAGCTTTATTCGTGCCGCGCTCCAATGCTCTCAAACACGCCTCGACTTTCGGAATCATGCCGCCGCTGATTGTGCCGTCCTTGATGAATTCGCGAGCCTCTTGCGCTTTGAGCGTGGAAATAAAACTTTTCTTGTCCGCGAAATTTTTGTAGACGCCTTCGGTGTCGGTGAGCAGCAAAAGTTTTTCGGCTTTCAATGCGCCCGCAATGTCCGCCGCCACATAGTCCGCGTTGATGTTAAAACTTTCGCCGTCCTCGCCGACGCCAATCGGTGCGATGACGGGAACATAGCCCTGCGCGATTAGGTCGTTGACGATTTGAATGTTAATCTGCTTTGCCTTGCCGACGTAGCCGATGTCAACTTTGGTCTTCTCGCCGCCTTCATAGACGGTCGCCAATTTTTTTGTAGCTTGAATCAAATCAGCGTCCTTGCCGCTCAAACCGACAGCACGAAGTCCGCGACGATTTAAGAGCGTGACGATTTCCGAATTGATTTTGCCGTCAAGAACCATTTCCGCAATTTCGACAGTCTCTTCATCAGTGACACGCAAGCCGCTCACGAACGAACTTTCCTTGCCGAGTTTTTTAAGGAAGCCGGTAATTTCCGGGCCGCCGCCGTGCACGATAACGACGTTAATCCCGACGAATTTCATCAGCGCAACGTCCTGCATGACAGACGCTTTAAGCTCGTCGTTGACCATTGCGCCGCCGCCGTATTTGATGACGATTGTTTTGCCGTGAAACTCTTGAATGTATGGCAACGCCTCGACGAGAATCGCCGCACGATCACTCGCGCTGAAAATTTTTATCGGCTCCGTGATTTTTTCATCGGCAACGGGCTCGACGGGAATTTTTTCATCAACGACAGGAATTTTTTTGACTTCAGCGTTGAGTTCCGATAAAGCTTCGTCAATCATTTCGGCGGGCAAAAATTTTTTCAGCACGTCAATCGCGCCGTTAAGTTGCAGTGTTTTATCGACCGTGTCAGCCGAAGTTGCCGAATCGTTCTTGATTGCGTCGTTGAGTTCCGACAAAGCCTCGTCGATTGTTTCGGCCGGCAAAAATTTTTTCAGCACGTCAACCGCTCCGTCCAGCTGCAGTGTTTTGTCAATCATCAATTAAAAGCCTCCTTAAGCTTCCGCGCCCAAAGCTCTAAGCTTGCGCCGCATCTCGTCCTTAGAAATTATGTCCATGTCGTATTGCGCACGAATCCGCCGAATCTCCTCGAAATTTTCTACGCGACTCTTGTAAACGGAAATTTTTTCGTTGTATTCAGCTTGAGTTATTATGCCGCCGCGCAATGCCTGATCCAATTTTCTTTTCTGCGTGAAATATTCTTGCTGGGCGTTGTTGAATTCCTCGGTGAATTGATTTTGCATTTCGCTCGCTTTGAGTTCGGCAATTTCGTCCTCAATTTCCTCGCGACGTTTAACGTTCGGCAGAATCCTTCTGATTTCGGCGTCGATGTTAATTTCCGGCTCTTTGTCCATCGCCATAAGATATTCAATGTATTTTTTGCCGACAGCCGTACACAAATTATCATATTCTCTTTCAAGCTTGCCTTGCTCCATTTCCAACGCGGAAATTTGCAGGGCGATCTTTGCACCGGTTCCGGTTCTGTTCGCCGCGTCGCCAAATGCTCCGCCGATATTTCTGCCGAGACTTTTGCCGGTCTGCAGCAAGCCTTTAAAAAATCCCATAAACTTTTCACCTCAATTTTTGTCGTCGTCGTCTGCTGAAAAATTTTCTGCGTCTTCGGGCTCGTCAAGGTTTTCGGTCGTCGGCACATCGAAAACGTCGCTGAAGGGCACAATTTTTTCCTCGCCGCGTTCATTGTCAACGTAACGGAAACCGTCTTCGGTGATGACAGCTTGATCTGCCTGAAGAGCCGTCGCCAATGCCACGCTCTGCTGATCGATTGAAATGATGCCGAAATTGCTGAGCAGTTTCTTGAGCACGGTCTTTTTAGCCATCGCGTCAAAGTTCGTGCTCCAAACGGAAGATTTTCTGCCGGAGCGCATGTCGTAAGCGTAACTCTGCGAATATTTTTCCGCGTGAGCTTGCAATTCCTCGACGGTCATATAAAGCGTCTTGTGAAAGCCGTTAATCAGCTCCATATATGCGACGTAGCCGACAATGTTATCGGAAATTTTTTCGCCGCGTTGAATTTCGCCCGTCACGAAGTCAATTTCGGCGATCTGTCCTTCGCGAACGGCTCCCGAATTCAGCGTGCGATATTGTCCGCTGCGCATTGCAAGTTGGACGTAACCGCGCCAGCCGAGTTGAAAAGTCGCATGACCTTTGTACGGCACGATATGCGCAAAGCCCAGCGAAGGATTTATCGGCAACTTCAAGGCAGCAGCAATTCCTGCGGCGGCAAGTATCGAATTCGTCGAACACTCCTGCAATTTTGAGTTGCTCTTGACGATTGACAATATCGACGAGATAAACGACGGCGCGGAAGAGTCCAAAAGCTCCTCGAAACGACGTTTGATGCCCGCCGAATTTAAAACTTGTTGCAAAGTCGGTTGCTCCTTCATGATAAAACCTCCAAAAGCTTGAAAAAATCTTCGGGCGAAAGTGCGGGAATTTCACTTGTCGCGAAGTCTTTAACGTTGCGCGTGACGATATAATCTGCGCGGCGGCTTAAAGCGCATTGTGTCTGCAGACAATCTTCAAAATCCGAAAAGTCACGATTGTTAAGAGCGGCTGTCAGTTTGGCAAGGTCGATTGATTCGACTTGAAAGATTTTACACAACCGCAAGAGTATTTTGCTCAACTGTGCCGGTTTAAAATTTTTTCGCAGGATGTAAGCCATATTAACGATTGAGTGAGCGGCAACGATGCCCTCAACAATTTCTTGCTGACAAAGTTCAAAAATCTTTAAAGCGTCGGCAAAAAAAGGCTCACGCCTCGCAATAAAGTCGATTAAAATATTCGTGTCAATCAGAATGCGCATAGCCGAATTTTTCCTCGCAATATTGAGCCAACGCTTTTTTCTCGTTGACGGGAACAGATTTAGACAACATGAGCATTTCATCAAGGGCAACGCGCTTTTCTTGAATGCGTTGTTCGCGCGAAAGTCGTTTGAATTTTTCCGTCTGCAGATATTGAATCACAGCGAACAAATTTTCTTCGGGCATGGATTCCAAAAGTTGAAAGGCTTCGCGTCGCAATGGTGTCATGGAAAATTTCTCCTTTCAAATTTTTTGACCGCCGCGCCACTCAATCATATCGTCCGGCAAATTGAATATGCGCAAGATTTTGTTGACGATGTGATTAATTTGCGCGTCGATTGATTTCGGCGTGTTGTAAAACGTCATCACCGGCGGCATGATAATCGCTCCGCAGTCGGCAAGTTCTTTCATGTTGCGCAGATGAATTCGGCTGAAAGGCATTTCACGCGGCACGAGCAAAAGTTTTCGATTCTC
>CAMNPA010000179.1 GCA_946547205.1 uncultured Selenomonadales bacterium
CGGACGCTTCGGCTTGGCGATAATCTGCATAATCTGCGCGTCGGGCGCGAATCTCTATCTGCCGTGGATTATCAAGGATATGATTGACAAAGTTTTAGCCGAACGCGATATGGCAATGCTCAACTTCATTTCGGTGAGTATCGTCGTCGTGTTCGCGTTCAGAGGAATTTTTTATTACGGTCAATCTTATCTGGTGTCGTATATCGGTCAACGTGTCGTCGTGGACGTGCGCGAAGTGATGTTCCGAAAATTTCAGCGTATGCCGATGGCTTATTTCGACAAGCACCAGACCGGCGAAACGATGAGCTATCTGACAAACGACGTCGGAGCAATTCAATCGGCACTCGTCGATAATTTAATCGAAATGTTCACGGAAGGCGCAATTCTAATCGGCTCAATCGCAATGATGTTTTATCTCGATTGGAAATTGACGTTGCTGACTTTAATCACGGTGCCGCTTGTCGGGACGGCAATGAGAATTTTCGGCAAGAAGATTAAATCGACCGGTCGCGTGATTCAAGAAAAGCTCGCCGATATAACTTCGCTGCTGCAGGAAAGCATTTCGTCAATCCGCGTCGTGAAATCGTTCGTGCGTGAAAGTTACGAGATCGATCGCTTTAAAGTCGAAAACGAATTGAACTTCAAGGCGACGATGAAAAATGTTCAGCTGACGAGTTTGCTCACTCCGACGGTTGAATTTTTGGCGGCGGTCGCGGTCACGTTGATTGTCTGGTTCGGCGGCTATGAAGTCGTCAACGGCATCATGTCTGCAGGCGCATTGGTCGCGTTCCTGACCTACGCCGTCAACCTTGCCAATCCCGTCAAGAGACTGTCGCGAATTTACGGACGACTGCAAAAGGCTATGGCGGCGATTGACAGAATTTTTGACGTGCTCGATTTGCCGGAGACCGTCAACGATAAACCGAACGCGATTGATTTGCCGAAAGTTGCAGGCAGTGTCAAGGTTACAAACGTCACGTTCAGCTATGACGGAATTCACAACGCGTTGGAAGACGTGAGCTTTGACGTTTCGCCCGGACAAATGATAGCATTTGTGGGACCGAGCGGCGCAGGCAAGTCGACGATTGCAAATTTGATTCCGCGTTTCTATGACGTGACGGCGGGAGCGATTGAAATTGACGGACACGACATCCGCGACGTGAAATTGAATTCTCTGCGCGAACAAATCGGTATCGTGCCGCAAGAGACGCTGCTTTTCTCGACGACGGTCATGGAAAATATTCGCTACGGACGGCTTGACGCGACGGACGACGAAGTTATTGCCGCTGCCAAAGCTGCCAACGCCGACAAATTCATTCGCGACTTGCCCGAAGGTTATCAAACGCAAATCGGAGAACGCGGCTTGAACTTGAGCGGCGGTCAACGTCAACGCATGGCGATAGCGCGTGCAATGCTTAAAAATCCGCAGATTTTGATTCTCGACGAGGCAACTTCCGCATTGGACACCGAATCGGAAAAAATTGTTCAGTCTGCGCTTGATGACTTGATGGTCGGGCGCACGAGTTTTGTTATCGCGCACCGCTTGAGCACGATTTTTGCGGCCGATAAAATTTTCGTCATCGACAAAGGAAAAGTTTGCGAATCCGGCACGCACAAAGAGCTGCTAGAACTCGGCGGCGTCTACAGCAACCTTTATAACATTCAGTTCAGCAAACTTTAATCGCTTTCCAATGACAAAATGATTTTGCGTGATATAATTGCGAAAAAATTTTGGAGTGATACTTTCATGAAGAAGAAAATTTTTACCGGCTTGTTAATCGGAGCGTTTGTATTCGGCATCGGCGCGGCGAGTGCTCAACCTTCCGGCGAAAATTTTGTCGACAAAGTCAAGACGAGTCAAGACAAATTCGACAAGACAAAAGATAAAGCCGACAAGACTAAGGACAAATTCGGTCATAAGCGCGACGGCGACAAGTTTAATCGTCCCGAACCGCCCAAAGATTCAAACGGCAACCCAATCGCTCCGCCTAATCATGACGGCGACAAGTCTAATCGTCCCGAACCGCCAAAAGATTCTAACGGCAACCCAATCGCTCCGCCCAATGACGGCGACAAATCTAATCGTCCCGAACCGCCAAAAGATTCAAACGGCAACCCAATCGCTCCGCCTAATCACGACGGCGACAAATCTAATCGTCCCGAACCGCCAAAAGATTCAAACGGCAACCCAATCGCTCCGCCTAATCACGACGGCGACAAATCTAATCGTCCCGAACCGCCCAAAGATTCAAACGGCAACCCGATTGCTCCGCCCAATGACGGCGACAAATCTAATCGTCCCGAACCGCCCAAAGATTCTAACGGCAATCCAATCGCTCCGCCTAATCATGACGGCGACAAATCCAATCGTCCCGAACCGCCCAAAGATTCTAACGGCAATCCAATCGCTCCGCCGAATCATGACAACAAGTCCGAGCAGAAATAATTTCACAGGCAACAAAAAAATGGCTTGTGCGCAGACACGAGCCTTAATTTTTTTATGGAGATGATTCAATGGAGCTTTGGTTTAGCGAACAACATACGCCGAACGTGCGGCTGTCGCTCAAAGTCGATAAGCAACTTTTCAGCGCGGCGAGCGAATTTCAACGCGTGGATATTTTTGATTCGGCGGAATTCGGGCGAATACTCGTGCTTGACGGGCGAATCATGCTCACTGAGCGCGACGAATTCATCTATCACGAAATGCTGACTCATGTGCCGATGTGCGTTCATCCCGAAGTGCGCAAAGTTTTACTCGTCGGCGGCGGTGACGGCGGCTCTGCACGCGAGCTGTTGAAATACGACACGATAGAGAAAATTGATCTCGTTGAGCTTGATGAAACGCTTGTTCGCGCATGTCAAAAGTTCATTCCACAAACTGCCGCATGTCTCGACAATCCGCGCGTGGAAATTTTTTTCGCTGACGGGCTGAAATTCATTCGCCGCAAAGCTGACGATTACGATTTGATTATCGTCGACTACACCGATCCGCTCGGTCCCGGCGAAGGGCTCTTCACCAAAGAATTTTACGGCAACTGTTTCAACGCGCTCAAATCGGGCGGTATCATGGTCAATCAACATGAGAATCCTTTTTATTCGCGCGACGCCGCCGCCATGCAACGTGCTCACAAACGCTTGGTTACGTCGTTCCCGATTGTCCGCGTCTATCAAATTCACATTCCGACTTATCCTGCGGGACAATGGCTTTTCGGTTTCGCGTCGAAAAAATTTCATCCGACCAACGACGTGGACTTCACGCGCTGGAATTCATTGAGCTTGCAAACGAAATATTACAACACGAAAATTCACGTCGGAGCATTTGCATTGCCAACTTACGTCGTCAAAACTTTGCAGGCGGCAGAATAGGAGAATTAACATGGTCAAACAAAAACGCCCCGATTGGGACGAATATTTTCTGAACATTGCCCGCGAGGTCGGTCAACGCGCAACTTGTCTGCGTCGACGCTACGGAGCGATTATCGTCAAGGATAAAATTATCATCAGCACCGGCTACAACGGAGCACCGCGCGGCGAGACGAATTGCATTGACAGCGGCATTTGCGAGCGCGAACGTCTTCATGTGCCGAAAGGTGAACGCTACGAACTCTGTGTTGCCGTCCACGCCGAACAGAATGCAATCATAAATGCCGACCCCGAAAAAATGCAGGGCGCGACGATTTACATTGCCGGTGTGAATTGTGCGGACAATTCCAACGCGTCGGGCGAACCGTGCAAACTTTGTCGCCGCATGATTATCAACGCACGCATCGCAAAAGTCGTTTACCTTGACCGCGACGGAAACATCATCAGCAAAATTCCGAGCGAGATTCACGATTAGAGCGTGTAATTTCTTTTTACGTTTAGGATTTACTTTTTCTTTGCTTGCCCAAAGAAAAAGTAACAAAAAGAAAGGGCACCTCGCAGGGGCGTTAGTCGTTCATGATTTCAACGTTACAGCTCACCGAAGCCGTAAGTGCCGGCAAACTTCGCATCCCGCTCAGCATGCCGGCGACCGCGCGTCCATGCGCGGTCTTTTTTTTTCAATCGACAGCTACTGAATCGAATT
>CAMNPA010000180.1 GCA_946547205.1 uncultured Selenomonadales bacterium
TCGCCGCGATAAAGTCTGCCGCTCAAAAAATTTGTCACGTGCGGATTCGTCAACAGCATTGCCGCGAATTGAATCGCCCGCCGCGAAAAAATTTCACTCAATGATTTGCGCATTTCTAATCCTCGATTGAATGTTGATGATGTCTTGTTGCCGAATTTTCACGCGCAGGATTTTGGAACGCCGCAAAGAATTCTTGCAGAAAATTTTGCGGAGGTGCCAACATGGCAGATGAACGTTTGATTGTCGCGCTGGATTTGCACACGTTCGATGACGTGAAAAAACTCGTCGGTGCTCTCGGCGACAGCGTGAACTTTTACAAAGTCGGCATGGAACTTTTTTACAGCGTCGGGCCCGGCGTCGTCGAATGGCTCAAAACTCAAGACAAGAAAATTTTTCTCGACCTGAAACTTCACGACATTCCCAACACCGTTGCCGGCGGCTTATGTTCGCTGATGAATCTGGGCGTCGATATTTTGAACGTGCACGCGTCGGGCGGCTTTACAATGATGAAAACTGCGGTTGATTCGTTGCGCAAAGAGGCTGACTCTCGCGGCGTCGAATGCCCGAAACTCATCGCGATAACCGTTTTGACGAGCATCAACGACGAAGAATGGGCAGATTTAGGTTTCACGTTGAAGACGGCGAATCAAGTCGTGCGACTCGCAAAACTCGCCAAGAAAGCCGGTCTCGACGGAGTGGTTGCCTCGCCGCAAGAAGCTCATTTGATTCGCGACGCCTGCGGAGAAAAATTTTTAATCGTGACACCGGGCATAAGACCTGCGGGCGTTGACGTTGACGACCAAAGCCGAATCGCGACACCTGCGGCGGCATTGCTCAACGGCGCGTCTCATTTAGTCGTTGGCAGACCAATCAGAGCGGCTAAAAATCCACGTGAAGCGGCGGAAAAAATTTTGTTGGAAATGTCAACTCAACCTTGAGCTGCTAAATCGGCGGTGTTCTCATTTTAAACATCAGCCGAGCCCAATGCATTCAAGACAAACTCTCGTCGCTCCGGAAAAAATCGTGCGCAATTCTCCGCGTTCAATGCCGAACAAAATCATCACGACACTTGCCGCGAAAATCATCAGCCGAATTTTATTTCTTGAGAAGTTTGGCAAGCTCATCTTTGTAGCCCTCAACGTCCGCGCCGACAATCGCCTTGCCGACAACTTCGCCGCGACTGTTTACAAAAATCGTCGTGGGAACAGCTTCAACGTTCGCCATAAATTTTGTCAGCTGTTCGTCGGGAACAATGTTCACGAAGTCCGCGCCCGCATCACGAGTAATTTTCAATGCCGCTTGAATTTCCGCAGAGCCTGCAGTTGCATCGCAGACGAGTCCGATAATTTGCGCGTCGTCGGGCATTGAACGAGCCATTTCGCCGAGTTCGGGCATTTCGGCAATACACGGCGGGCAGAACGTTCCCCAAATGTTTACGACGGTAATTTTTTTCGCCGCGAAAATTTCATTGGTGGCACTCTCGCCGGTTATGGTCGTTGTGTTGAAGTTCGGGACGTTTTGCGCGACGGGCGACGCTTGCGCAGAGTTCGGGACATTCTTATCATCAGCCGAATCGTCAAGGCAACCCGTGAATAAAACCGCAACGCTCATCAATGCCGCAAAAATTTTTTTCTTCAAGCCAATCATCTCCTTTGCCGGAAAAATTTTATCACGCCAAAATTTTCTACGCAACAAGCTTTTCATTGCTCCTTGCTCCTTGCCAATTGCTCACTGCTTAACAGGCAGGGGAATTGCCGCGCGGGCAGAATAAATGATTTGCAATACCACTAACTGAATTTCCGAGGTAGATATGAACATTGTAGTTTCCGGCTATTACGGCTCCAAAAACGGCGGCGATGAGGCAATGCTCGCGTCAATGCTCGAAGTCCTGCGCGAAGAAATTCCCGACTTGAGCGCGACGGTCATTTCAATCAATCCCGAATACACCAAGAAACGTCATCACGTCGAGGCAGTCGAACGCCGGGAAATTCGCACCATCATAAAAAAAATTCGTGCGGCGGATTTGCTGATTTCAGGCGGCGGCTCACTATTGCAGAACGTGACGAGCGGGCGCAGTCTTTACTATTACCTGGCGATAATTTTTTTTGCGTTGATGTTCGGACGCAAGGTCATGCTCTACGCGCAAGGCATCGGTCCGATTCGCGGTTGGTTGGCGCATAAATTCATGAACGTCATCATAAATCGCGTCGACTTGATAACCGTCCGCGACCACGGCTCATTGGAAGAACTTTCACGACTCGGAATCAATCGCCCGAAAATTTTTTGCACCGCCGATCCTGTGCTGGCAATTAAACCGCCGACGCTTGACATTGGCGAAAAAATTTTGTCGCGATATTCAATCGTCCGCGCAGAAAAATTTATCGGCGTGGCAATTCGTCACTGGAGCGACTGGGAACATTTTCGCCGTGAACTCGCCGCCGCACTCGACAAACTTTTTGAGACGACCGGCGCAAAAATTATTTTCCTGCCGATGAAATTTCCCGAAGACATTCGCGCCGCGCAATCGACCGTTGAGCTGATGAAAAATTCTGCGACCGTGCTCGACGACGAATTCACCACGCAAGAATTTTTGAGCCTCGTCGGTTGCATGGACGTTTTAATCGGCGTTCGACTTCACGCGCTGATTTTCGCAGGTGTGATGAACGTTCCGATGCTCGGCATTTCTTACGACCCGAAGATTGAGCGTTTTCTCGATTCAATCGGCGAAAAACCGTTGGGCACTTTCTCCGACGTGACTGCGCAAAAAATTTTCGACGAGACGCTGAAAAAACTTTCCGCACCGAAAAATTCCCGCGACGATAATTTGTTAAAGCAACTCGGAGACCTTGCACGCATGAACGCAAAACTCGCCGTTGAACTGATTCGCAACTAAAAATCTGCAAAAAAATAGCACGCCAACTTCCACGGAAGACGGTGTGCTTTTTGAATGCTAATTTCTGTGATCAATCTTCGCTGTAGAACTGGACGATATTGCCGAAACGCAGACGCGGCGGACGAACGCCTTTGACCGCGATTTGACCGGGCATCATTGCTTCGCCGTTGACGACGATTGTGCAGTGACCTTCATCGCGAATGTTCTTGTTAGCCGCGTCGCCGACTTTGACGACCTCGAATTCGCTCTTGCCGACTTTGAGTTTGTCGCCCGCAACAATGTCCGCTGCCAATTCGCCGACGGAATGTTCAACGACCATGTCCGCCAATGCCGGGCGAATTTTCTCGTCCATCAGAATGAAACTGCTGTTGCTCTCAAGATAGGTCTGCGCGTCCTTACCAATGCTCGTCATTTTTACTTCGTACTTAATCATCAAGATCAACCTCCTTGTTGCAAATAATACCACAAGCGCGGCGAAATATTCAAGAAAAATTTGCGGCGTTCGATATTGTTTGATAAAATTCGCGGCGAAACGGAGGAATGACATTGCAAGAGAAAGATTTTATAACAATCGCACTGCCGAAGGGAAAACTTTTCAATCTGTCGGCGGAAATGCTCGGCAAAATCGGTTGGACGGCTGACGGGCTCAACGAAAAGTCTCGCAAGCTTATCATCACCAACGACGACGCGCGGCTGAAATTTATCATCACGAAAACTGCGGACGTTCCGACTTACGTTGAATACGGCGCGGCAGACCTGGGCATTATCGGCAAGGACGTGATTTTGGAATCGGGCAAAAATGTTTATGAGCTGCTCGATCTCGGCTTCGGCAAGTGTCGCTTGATGATGGCTGTCCCGAAAGATAAACGGCGCGCACGTCTCGAAGATTATGCTCACACTCGCGTTGCCACGAAGTTCCCGCGCATTGCCGAAAAATTTTTTGCGTCGCAGGGAATGCAAATGGAATACATCAAACTCAACGGCTCAATCGAACTCGGCCCGCTGATTGGATTATCGGAGAGCATTGTTGACATTGTGGAGACCGGCACGACGTTACGCGAAAATAATCTTGTGGAGCTTGTAACGATTATGAATGCAACGGCGCGACTTATTGCCAACCGCGTCAGCTACAAACTCAAATTCGAGCGCATCAATTCT
>CAMNPA010000181.1 GCA_946547205.1 uncultured Selenomonadales bacterium
GTTGTTTATCTGCGCGGTAAACGTCGGCAATGGTCGTGCGCTCGACAATTTCAGCAGGCAACAATTTTTTTTCCTCAGTCTCCGCAGAATTTTTTGTATCGCTCAAAACTTTTAACCTCCTTTGCTTAATGCGAATAATTTATCATTCAAAAGACAAGCCGTCAACAAAAAAGCAGACGCTCGGAAATTTTCCGAACGCCGCTTTAATTTGGGTGCTGCCCGATGACGAGATTTCTTGTGTTGGGCTAATGTTTAAGGGGTAGTCGAATTTAAGGTTATCGTTCACAATCGGAGATAATGATAGTGTTCGTTTAGTCTTGATACTTGCGCTGTTTGCGAGATTAGAGGCTATGTTCTCGCGTGAAAGTTCATTGTCAAGAAATTTTTCCTTGCCATCGTCAGCTCCCAAATTTTTTTCTGTATCTTATACGTTGCCCGCTAAATTTTGTTACACGTTGCCAAAAAATTTTTTGCGTGTTAAGCTGTGGAAAAATTTTTGGAGGCAATTCAATGAAACGAGTTTACAATTTCAATCCCGGTCCTGCGACGTTGCCGCTTGAAGTTTTGCAAGAGGCTCAAGCAGAATTTCTGAACTTCGACGGCTCCGGCATGTCGATTATCGAAATTAGCCACCGCTCAAAACCTTATGAACGCGTTCACAATCAAGCGAAGGCTGATATTCTGGAGCTGATGAATCTCGGCGACGATTACGATGTGCTGTTCATTCAAGGCGGCGCAAGTTTGCAATTCGCGATGATTCCTTTAAACTTCGCCACGACGAAAAATCCCGGCTCTTACGTTTTGAGCGGAACGTTCTCTTCCAACGCATACAAAGAGGCGAAAATTCTCGGCGTCGGAGAAGTTGCCGCGTCGACCAAAGAAGAAAATTTCCGTCGTGTCCCGAATCAAGACGAGCTGAAAATAAATCCGAATGCCGCTTATGTTCACGTCTGCTACAACAACACGATTTACGGCACAGAATTTCACTACGTGCCCGAAACCGGCAACGTTCCGCTGTTCGCCGATATGTCAAGCGATATGTTAAGTCGTCCCGTCGATTTTAAACGTTTCTCGCTGATTTATGCGGGCGTTCAGAAAAATTTGGGGCCGGCAGGCGTCGTTATCGTCGTCGCGAAAAAATCTTTGATTGAGCAGAGTTTAGAGACTCTTCCGACGATGTTGCGCTACGACACGTTTTACAAAAAAAATTCGCTGTACAATACGCCGCCCGCGTTTTCAATCTACATGGTCGGCAAAGTTGCGGCTTGGATAAAAAATTCCGGCGGTCTCGTTGAAATGGCTCGTCGCAATTCAATCAAGGCGAAAATTCTCTACGACGCCATTGACAATTCCGACGGCTTTTATCGCGGTCATGCGGAGAAAAATTCTCGCTCGTTCATGAACGTAACGTTCCGCCTTCCCAATGAAGAGCTTGAGAAAAAATTTGTCGCGGAGGCTCTCGAACACAACCTTAGCGGCGTGAAAGGTCACAGGTCGGTTGGCGGAATGCGTGCCTCGATTTACAACGCGATGCCGATTGACGGCGCACAAGCTCTGGCGGACTTCATGCAGTCATTTAAAAATGCAAACGCTTGAATAAAGCTCGACGTGAAAAAATTTGTCGCCTAATGCGTGCCTCGATTTACAACGCGATGCCGATTGACGGCGCACAAGCTCTGGCGGACTTCATGCAGTCATTTAAAAATGCAAACGCTTGAATAAAGCTCGACGTGAAAAAAATTCTCGACGTGCAATTTGACGTTGAGGTTTTTTTATTTGTTGCTGAAATAATACTCGCGAATTTCATCGGCAATGCGTTCGATGTTGTTCGGCAGAAAATGAATGTTGTATCCGACAAAATAAGGGCTCGTGGCATAGCGCGGCATAACCTTCGCGAAAATTTTTTCGGCGCGTCGATAGAAAAAGATGTTGTAGCTCGTGCAATTCTTGTTGAAAAAATTCATGACGTAATGAACGGCGACTTGCAGAAAATCAGCCAACGCGTCGAGACTGCCGCCGACTTCCACGACAACATTCAATTCGCCGAAACCGACTCGCGGGCAATTTGAAATGTTGAATTCCACGCCGTCACGAGCAGCGATAACAATCCCGCGCAGTTCCGCCTCGTCGAAGAGCAAATCGGAATTCAGAGTTGGAAAGCCGACAAGTTGCATGTGCGGATGCCGAATCGTGCCGCCGCTCATTCGCCCGTAGTTTTTGAAGAAAAGAACTTCCGCATATTTTCCCGACGCCAAAAGATTTTTCCATTGCTTGATGCCCATTTTGATAACGCGCCGCATTTTTTCCGTCGAATAGGCAGGCATATCGGAATTGCACTCGCGACCTTCAATCAGCACGAATTGATCCGCGCCTTCGATGACGTTGTACTTGTTGCGCAGAAAAATTATATCGTCGTCGGTGTCGATGATGTCTGTCAAATGTTCCACGTCGCAGAACGGACAAGCGGTCTCGGCGTGAACAAAATTCTCCGGCTTCGTCCTGCCGATGTCCGTGTTGAATTTCAAAAGATTGATGTTCACGCCAATCGCCTCCGATTCAATGCGTAATGCGTAATTCGTAATGCGTAATAGGAATTTTTCTGTCGATAAAGTCGTGTTGTCCGTCCTCACGAGCGATTTCCCAAATCAGAAATGCATTTGTCTTCGCGTAGTCAAGCAGTTGTTCTCGTTCCTGCACATTGAAACCGACGGACGCTTTGACGTTCAGCAACGGCAAAGTTGATTCCAAAAAATCAAAGCCGCCTTCTCGCGGACGTTCAAAATAAATTCGTATGTATTCCATTCCAAAGCGATTTATGTAAATGTCGCTGAAGGTTAAAGTGACGTTATCGATTTCAGAGAAAAAATATTTCATCGCATAAACACTCCTTGCCGATTCAATCTGTTTCCATTTTGAAAAGGATTATATCACACGGCGGCGAAAAAGTAATGCGCAATGAATTTGAATTCAGGAATGGAAAACATAATGACAGAAAATAAATCCAGCGAAAAATTTATACAGGGCACGTTCATTTTGACGGTGGCAAGTTTCGTCGTGAAAGTCATCGGCTCGTTGAATTGGATCTTCGTTTCGCGAATCCTCGGCGGCGAAGGCATCGGACTTTATCAAATGGCGTTCCCGATTTATTTCTTCGCAATGACGGTTTCTCAAGCAGGCGTGCCCGTGGCAATTTCAATCATCACGGCGGAACGCGTCGCCTTGAACGACATTTTCGGTGCAAAGCGCGTATTCCATATATCAATGGGACTTATGCTGTTCACGGGAATATTTTTCTCGGTGCTGACGTATTTTTCCGCGCAATGGCTCATCGATTGGCAACTGATTCGTGACCCGCGCGCTTACATGTCAGTCGTGGCGTTGGCTCCGACAATTTTTTTCGTAACGTTTTTGTCGTCAAGCAGAGGATATTTGCAAGGTTGGCAGCGCATGACACCGACGGCAGTCAGTCAAATCGTCGAACAAATTTTCCGCGTGATAGTGATGATTATGTTGGCTGATATGTTTCTGCCGATGGGACTCGACTACGCGGCGGCGGGCGCAAGTTTGGGAGCATTGGCGGGAGCAGTCACGGGCTTAATCGTTCTCGTTTACTTCCACATCAAATTAAATCGCGACATTGAGCAAACATACGGCACAAACTTAAAACCTGCGCCGGAGACTGCAAACGAATCGACAATACAAATCATCAAACGAATTTTCAAGCTTGCGTTGCCGGTCAGCGCAGCATCAATCATGTTGCCCGTCGTGTCGAATTTGGACTTGATGATCGTCCCGCAACGTTTGGAAGTCGCGGGCTATTCGGTTCGTCAAGCAACGGAGTTATTCGGCTATTTGACGGGAATGGCGGTGCCGCTCATCAACTTGGCGACAATCTTAACGGCGTCCTTGGCAGTGTCAATCGTCCCTGCAATTTCGGAGGCTCGCGCACTCAAAGATACGGCAAGAATTTTTCGGCAGACGG
>CAMNPA010000182.1 GCA_946547205.1 uncultured Selenomonadales bacterium
AACGTCACGTTGCCGCAATGATAATTGGTCTCTCGCAAGCAAGCTCAACAAATAATTGAAGGTCAGTGAATCATTACGGTTATCGGACGCTTGCAAAGCATACCCGCCGGATGCAACGTCACGTTGCCGCAATGATAATTGGTCTCTCGCAAGCAAGCTCAACAAATAATTGAAGGTCAGTGAATCATTACGGTTATCGGACGCTTGCAAAGCATACCCGCCGGATGCAACGTCACGTTGCCGCAATGATAATTGGTCTCTCGCAAGCAAGCTCAACAAATAATTGAAGGTCAGTGAATCATTACGGTTATCGGACGCTTGCAAAGCATACCCGCCGGATGCAACGTCACGTTGCCGCAATGATAATTGGTCTCTCGCAAGCAAGCTCAACAAATAAATCGGAGGTACTGAATCAATGGCAACAAAAAAATTTAACGTCACTGTCAACGGCACCACTTACGAAGTCGAAGTCGAGGAAGTCAAAGCGGCGGGCGGCACACCCAAGGCAGCTCCTGCTCCCAAAGCGGCTCCTGCTCCTGCACCTGCTCCAAAAGCGGCTCCTGCTGCGGCTCCAAAAGTTGCGGCGGGCGCGGGCGAACATTCAATCGATGCTCCCATGCCCGGCAAAGTCGTCAAACTCGTTGCGGCTGAAGGTCAAGCTGTCAAAGCCGGCGATGTCCTGCTGATTCTTGAGGCGATGAAAATGCAAAACGAAATTCCCGCAGACGCTGACGGCACCGTCAAAAAATTCAACGTCGCGGCAGGTCAAAGCGTCAAAGCTCACGAATCTTTGGTCATTCTCGGCTAAAAATTTTTCCGCGTCAATAAAAAAAGCGGTCTTGCTCAACGGCAGGATCGCTTTTGATTTTTAGTCGTCAAGCGCGACTTTTCCAAGCTTTCCGGCGCGAAATTCGGATAAAATCATTCTCAAAGCCTTGTCAGTGTCGAGGACGCCGCCTTTTTTTATGCAACCGCGTTTCAGAGCGATTTGATTCAGCAATTCGTGCCCGTCAGTCGAAATTTCGATTTTGTAGCGTTCAACGAGACCATTTGGAAATTTTTCGGCTAAAACTTCCAAAAGTTTGCAAACGGTCGGCTCCAAGTCGTGAATTTCGTCACTTATCGCGTAAGTCCACGATAATTTTAGAGCAACGTCGGCATCGTCGAACTTCGGATATAAAATGCCCGGCATATCGAGCAAATCGAGACCGTCAGCGATTTTAATCCACTGTTTGGCGCGCGTGACGCCCGGTTTATTCTCAATTTTAGCGTGATTCATACCCGCGAGACGATTTATCAGCGAAGATTTGCCGACATTTGGAATTCCGACAATCATTGCGCGAGCCGAACGCGGTTTTGCTCCGTGTTTGGCAAATTTATTGGTTTTCGACGCTGAAATTGACTTTGCGAGCGCGATAAGCTGTTTAATGCCCGAACCTTTGACGGAATCGACGGCGACGGCTTGAAAATTTTCATCGCGGAATTTTTTTAACCATGCGTCGACGTTCGCGGCAAGGTCAGCCTTGTTTAGGACGATTAAGCGCGGTTTATCGCCCAAAAGTTCGCGGAGCATTGGATTTTGACTGCTGATTGGAATTCGTGCATCCAAAAGTTCAATCACGAGGTCGACGAGCGATAAATTTTCTTCAATCAAACGTTGAGCTTTCTTCATGTGCCCGGGAAACCATTGCAACGTTGAATTTTGCATAAAAATCACCTTCCGCGCCGAAAAATTTGCCGTGAACGTCGAATTTCCTGCCGAAATCGATTTTGTTTGACAGAGAAAAATTTTTTGCTAAAATAACTTTGAGGTGAGAATATGGGCGAGATTGAGATTGGAGAGTATATCGTTGAATGGGACGACGAAAAGTATAGGATTAATGTAAAGAAACATGGAATTTATTTTGAAGATGCGGCGCGAATTTTTCTTGACGATAACCGAATTGAAGATTATGATGAACTTCACAGCGACTACGAGGACAGATGGAAAGTAATTGGCAAGGTCAGAGATATTTTGGCAGTGATTTATACCGAACGCGGAGAAAAGTACAGAATTATTTCGGCTCGATATGCTACAAAAGATGAGGAGGACGAATATTATGGGCAGTATACGTATTTATAAAGGAATGCCGCCGTTGACAGAAGAACAAATTCGCAGACTTGAAGAAAATAAACCCAAATCGGACGACGAAATTGATTTCAGCGACATTCCGCGCATGACAAAAGAAGAATTATCCAGATTCAAACCGGCGCGGCTCCGTAAACAAAAACAAAATCTTGCAAGCTGAACTATGGGCAGTATACGTATTTATAAAGGAATGCCGCCGTTGACAGAAGAACAAATTCGCAGACTTGAAGAAAATAAACCCAAATCGGACGACGAAATTGATTTCAGCGACATTCCACCGTTGACGGACGAAGAACTTTCAAGATTCAAACCGGCGCGGCTCCGTAAGCAAAAACAAAATCTTGCAAGCTGAACAAAAAACCTTCGGCAAAACGTCGGAGGATTTTTTTATTGATTAAATTGGCGGGAAGATTTTCCGCAAGCTTTGTGATAAAATGTGCGCAAAAATTTCAAGAGGAAAAATCATGCATGCAAAAAAAAATTCGACGACCTTCAACGCATTTCTGCCGCCGATAGTTTTTATCCTGTTCGATTATTTTGGCGTCGTGCTGAGCGAACATCTCGCATTTATCCTGCGCGACAAGCTCGACACTTGGAACCGCGTCACTTATCTTTACGGCGATACTTACATTTACGGAGCGGTGCCGCTGCTGTTTCTGATATTTCTCGGTCAATCGCGTTCATATCGGCAAATGAAACCTGTCGTCGACACAATGCGCTCAATCTTCCAATCGGTTTTCGCGGGCTGGATCGCGTCAATCATCATCATCTATTTTTTGAAGGCAAGCGAGCAATCGTCGCGGCTGTTTATAATTTTGTTCGGGCTGTTCGTGCTGATAAACGTCTGCTTGATTCGTTACGGCGTGCTGAAATTTCTCAAGCGTCGCAACATTTTCTACGAGCCGATAATTTTAATCGGTGCGGGACTGACGGCTGAACGTTTGATAAATTTTTGGCAGTCGGACTTAGGTTATCGCTACAAAATCGTCGGATTGATTGATGATCATCCGATTTCGACGACGTTGCCGAAAAATTTTCCGATACTCGGCGGTTTCAAGGAAATTCGCGGAATTATTCGGGCTGCGAACGTCAAAACGGTCATCATCGCCGCGCCGGGCTTGAGCAAAGAAAAATTGCAGTCACTTATCAGCGCGATTCAACCGCACGTCAAAAAAATTTCGTTCGTGCCCGATTTGATTGGGACGCCGATGTCGAGCGTTGAGCCGGCGATTTTGTTCAGCGAAAAAATTTTGATGCTCAACCTGCGCAACAACCTTTCGAGCACTTCCAACCGAATTTTCAAGAGAATTTTCGACTTGACGCTGACGATTTGCGGCGGACTGATTATTTTGCCGTTTCTGTTGCTGATTGCGCTTGCCGTGGCGATTGACAATCGCGGACACGTGATTTTTGCTCATCGACGCGTTGGAGCCGGCGGAAAAAAATTTTCGTGCTACAAATTCCAAACGATGGTGCCCGACGCCGAAACCAAGCTGAAAAAATATCTCGCGGAAAATCCCGAAGCTAAACGTGAATGGGACGAAACTTTCAAGCTCACAAATGATCCGCGCGTTACGAAATTGGGAAGTTTTTTGCGTCGCACGAGCCTTGATGAACTTCCGCAGCTTTGGAACGTGATTCGCGGCGAAATGAGTCTTGTCGGCCCGCGTCCGATTGTTCAAGCCGAAATTTCGCGTTACGGCAAAAATATTCGAGAATATTACATGGTTTTGCCCGGAATAACCGGCATGTGGCAAGTCAGCGGTCGCAGTGACACGACTTATCCCGAACGCGTCGC
>CAMNPA010000183.1 GCA_946547205.1 uncultured Selenomonadales bacterium
GTCTCATAAAAATATCGCCAAACCATGTACGTAAATCCAAAGAGCAATATCTTCTTGCCGCGATTCTCGTCGATAAAAGCAAGCAGGGCGTCAATGTTTAAGTTCATGTCGTCGGTCAAAGCGTACATGCTCTTCCGTCCGAAAATCGAAAATCCCAATATTCCGGCTCCGCGCGCAGAGAACATTGCGCGATTTTTTATTACCGACGGGCAATCTATGATGATGAGCGGCATACGTGCACTGCCGGTGAATTCCGTGACGATGCGCGTTAAAGTTTTCTGCTGATTTAAAGCGGTGTCCTTGTCCAAAAAAATTTTTGAGACGCGTTGTCCCGACGTGCCCGATGAAGTCATCGTCTTAAAAATTTGCTCGCGCGGAATGCTCGACAGCTCCAATTCCTTAAAAAGTCTCACGGGCAAAAACGGTATGTCCGCAACGTTGTTCACTCCGTCGGCTCTGAAATCGATGAGATTCATCATGCGCGCATAAGCAGGGCAGTTCGTTCGATGATATTCCGTCAGCGACAAAAGATTTTCACGCAAAATTTTATCCTTGTCGCGCTGATTCACGTCGAAAGGTTTGCACTTCAACAATTCTTCATAGGTCATTGCAACTTCTCCAACTCGCCGTAAATGATTTTGCCCGAAGAATTTTTTGGAATGGCAGACAAAACTTTTACCGAAAATGCGGACGGATGCAGATTCAGTTTCGCGCTCAAGTATGTAATCAATTCCGTATCAACATTTTCTTGAGTGATGAACACGGTAAGCTTGTCGTCTTTGCCGCCGCAAGCCACGTCGAGCAGGTCAAACTTGTTGCGGAGCAAATGTTCAACTTCCTGCAGATTAACGCGTTTGCCGAACATTTTCAGAAAACGTTTCTTGCGCCCGACAATGGTGTAATATCCTTCAGCGTCGCGTTTCGCCAAGTCGCCGGTCTCCAATCGTCCATGCCTTTCGTCGCCAAGAGACAAATCCTCGCCACTTTCAGCGTAGCCCATCGAAACATTTGAACCGTAATAAATCAGCTCTCCGATTGTGTCGACAGTCTCAACGGCTTGACCGTTATTGTCGATGAGTTCAAATTTTCCGCCGGGTATCGCTATGCCCATGCTGCCGATTTTTTGCAGTGATTTTTCCGCAGGAAGATAGCCCATGCGTGCAGTCGCTTCTGCCGCGCCGTACATTACAAAAAATTTTTTGCCGTTGCGTTCCGCGTACTCCGCAAATTTCAAATGCAATTCGGGATCAAGTTTGCCGCCGGCCTGAGTAATTTTTTTCAACGCAGGCAGTTCCATTTTGAAAAAGCGAAGTCTCTTCAACATCTCGAAAGTATATGGCACGCCGTTAAAATTTGTGATTGCCTTGTCGCGCATGAGACTCCAAAATTCTTTTTGAAAAAGTGTTTTGTCCGTGACGACGATTGACGCTCCGGCCCAAAGATGCGTATTGAGCACCGACAGCCCGTAAACGTAATTCATCGGCAGATTCGTAATTGCGCGGTCTCTTTCGTCAATGTTCAGATATTCGATAATCGCCGTTGTGTTGGCTTGAATGTTCTTGTACGTCTGTCGCACGAATTTTGGGCTGCCCGTCGAGCCGGAAATAGTCATCAACAACGCCAGCTCATCGTTCAGCGGATAAAAATTTTTTTCGCTCGTCGACAGCAAAATATAATTTCTTATCCGAAAAGTCTCCTCGTACGCCGCAAAACTTTCGCGCAGATTTTTCGGCAAGAACAGATAAGCCGGACGATATATTTCTATCAGCCGCGACGCCAATTCCGTATCAAGAGCACTGTCTATCATTGCGGGAACGATGCCGCGATTCATAAAGCCAACGTAAGCAGCGACAGATTCCCGGCTGTTCGTACAAAACAAAAAGATCAGCTGACGTTCATCCACAGCATTTGCAATAGTCGTTGAAAGTGTCATCAGCTGACGATACGTCATTTCTTTTTCTTCAGTTATCAATGCCGTATTCGAGTTCCGACACTCTAAATCAAAAAGCATTCGACTCACTCCATAAATGCCAAGCCTTTAATCTCTCTCAAACATTCTTTGGAAGGGAAAGTTTTCCTGTTATTAAGTATGCAATCAATGAGGTTTGCACAAATAATTTCACCTTCGCCGATAACACAAGCATCAATGCCGCTATCTCGCAGACAATCTTCAGGAGCAATAGTCGAATTTCCATATTTAAATCTCTACGCCATACTTTTTGAGAATTTGTTTTCCTTTTTTGTAGCTCGAAAAGTTGATAACGTCGTTAGTTTCTATTTCAATATCAAAAGCGTTCTCCAATGAAGAAATCAAAGTCATATGCCCTATGCTGTCCCATAACTTGATTTTCCGATACTCCAATTCATCCAGAGCAATATCTCCGTTAAGTTTTAATGAATCTCTAAATGCCTCGTCGTACTTTTCCAAATTGCTCACACGAACTCAATCCTTTCTATGCGGAATAGCATAAATGCCATGATGATAGCCGGGAAGATATGCTTTCCATTTACTCATGCTCCACGCGCAAATTTTTGAACTCACGCACACTGCGTCGCGAAAAAATAGCATTCATTTCCGGCACCTCAAATAAACGCCACAGGAAGAAATTTTGTGGCAGATAAGTCAACGACTGCCGCCGCACACGACAAACCGGCTCCAAATGCACACAATACCGCTTTGGAAAATTTTTCATTTCCGACCGTGCGACACATTGCCAACGCAATGGAAGCAGATGAGCTCGTGCCCGTGTCTTCTATGCAAATCGGCACTTTCTTTGCGTCAAGCTTATACTTCTTTACCATTCTGTTTATAACAAACGCATTTATTTGATGCATGAAAAATATATCCGCTTCGTCTTTAGCGATATTCATTTGTCTCAATACCGAATCTATCATTTTGCCGACATTGTCCAAATCGAATTTCATGACCTGCGTGCCGTCCGTGTTTATTTGTTCTAAGGTTCGGACGTTGCCTTCCGCGTCGACAAAAGGTTTATCCGTAACTCCGACTTTTTTCGGCAAGCGAGTTCCACCGGCAGGAATGTACAAATTCTCAAGTCCATAGCCGTCCGTAACAAAATCAAACGCAGACTTAATGTCGCGATCACTTTCAGAGACAATAACGGCGGCTCCCGCATCACTTGCAGTCATCCGCAACGCTTTATCATCTTTATTAATGTATTTTGTGGGAACTTCTCCGCAACACATCAAGACGTTTTTGCACGCGCCGCATTGAACGAGCATTGACGCCTGAAACAATCCGTAGACAAATCCCGGGCAACCATGATTGATGTCAAAAGCAATCAACTCTTTTCGCAAATGTAAGCGACGCTGAATGACACCCGCAGTAGCCGGCAAAATATAATCCGGTTGCGGCGAGACGAATACAACGCCGTCAATCAAATTTCTGTCAAAGTTCAGTTCGGCAATTAATCTTTCGGCGGCGGCAATACAATAGTCGGCGGCAGTTTTATCTTGCGGAGCGACGCAGACTTGTCTGATGCCCGTCAGCTGCATGATACGTTCTGAATCCGGATATGCCTCTGCCAAATTTATTCGCTCTTTGGGCAATGCAACGCTGACTCCGACGATCTGTGCGCCATAAAGTATGCTCATACGTCATTCGCCGCCCTTGGTCAAGAGTTCATATAAATCGCCGACCGTTACTTGTCGCCTTACTTCTCCGGCATCGAGCATTACATTAAAATCATCTTCTGCCATCGCGGTAAAAGCTACGTAACTGAAAGAATCCCATTCCGCCATTTCCGCCAAACGATCCGTCATATAAATTTCCCGCTCTATTAACAAAAGCCTTTTGAACACGTCTAAAAATTTTTTTTCGTCCATAAAATTCAGCTCCTACGAGAATAAAGACTTCTTGAATCGCTCAAAAATTCTTGCCTTTGCCGTTTGATAC
>CAMNPA010000184.1 GCA_946547205.1 uncultured Selenomonadales bacterium
CGCCGACAACAACGCTGTATTTTTCATTGGCAAGATAAGCAACCATATCGAATTGCCGCGCCAAAATTTTATCAAGCAGAGCACCTTCAACTTTCTCTTTGCCGGCTTCCTGCTCCGCGATAAATGCAATAATTTCGTTGGTGATTGGATGCCGCGTCAAAACCGCGCGATAATTCACGTAGCAATAATGACCGTCCTTGCGCCGAGAGAACATGTACATTGCAAGATGAGTTTCGCCGCGCAAAAAACGTGCTTTGATATTCTTCGCGCTGAACGTCGACAAAAAGTTTTCGCGCTCCTCGTCGATTGGATAATTTTTCGCGCGAAGATTTATCAGCTCCGAATACGGGCGAATAACCGAGTCCGTGCCGAATAAGTCTCTGCCTTGAATGTCCTCGACTTTGTTGCGAGTGACGTTGGCGCGGAACATTGCAAGCGTGCGGTCGTTGACGCGATAAAAATTGTCGCCGATTGACATGTAAGTTGCCTGCAAGCGTTGAGCGTAAACTTTCATTGAAGTCACGTCGAAAAAATTGCAGTAGACGTAATGCTCGCCGAAGTCGTCAACGAAAGTGAAATTTATGCTGCACCAAACGACTTTGTCCTGCGCGGTGATTTGACGGACGGTTAAATCTTTGGTGCTGTCTTCGGAAACGCGGCGTCGTAACATTCGGCGAACGGCAAGACGATCGTCCGGGTGCGTGAAAGCTACAACGGTGCGTTCCTTGAAAATTTTCAGCGCGTCGCGAACAGAGCAGCGCATGAGTTTTGCAAAACCTTTCGAAACGAACGTAACTTCAAACTTCCCGTCGACTCTCTCGCGCAGGAGAACGGCTGCACTTTCCGTTTGACGAACAGAACGCATGAAATGTGTCCGCGCAGATTTTTTGTCGTAGTCGCTGACGTCCGTCAAGACGAATCCGACGTAAGGCGCGGGCAAATTATCCAGCGGCGTCAAAACAATTTTCCCGTCAAGAAAATTTTCATTGACCAATGCTCCGAGAAAATCGCCCAATTTGTTCAGCGTGCGCCAAAGATTAGCAAACGGCTCATTACCGAAGACAATACGATAATCGCGCTCGGAACCGTCCGCATTCAAAACGGGCTCGCAGATAATTATGTTAATCGGCAGTTCGTCAAACTTCGTCGTATCGAACGGCAATGAACTGTTCATGAATTTTCCTCGCTCTCAAAAAAAATTTGGCGGTTGAGACTCGCAACGAATCTCGCCGCCATTATAGCAGGTATTCTGCGTTTGTGCAGAAAAAATTTTTCAGTTGTAAATGTTGTGTTTAACGCGGTCATGCTCTTCAGATTTCTTCGCGTCGTTCCAACGGTCGGTCGTTCCTACGAGATACAATTTGTTATCGCCAAGCTTTTTATCTTGACTTCTGCAAGTCGCCCTGCAGTTCAGCATATCTTTTCACGCTTTTAGCCGTGCGTGGCGCGGTCTCGTGGGCAAATTATCACATTGCCTATGCGTTGCGGCTGAACTTCGTCCGTGAAGTCCTTCGCCTCTGATTGTCTCAAAGAGAGTTCCCAGATTTTCACCGCGCTGATAATCCGTCGTCTTCATGCGGCTTGACGGCGGACGGCAATCTTACTCGCCGGTTATTCTGCGGATGCGTTCAAACTTTTCTCCGCGAGCCGTGTAATTAACGTCGACCATGCCATCATCACACAGCTTGACGTTGATGCTTTTTATCGGCGTGGAAACTCGTCCGCGAACGTAAGCAACATAGTTTTCAGCCTCTTCGCGCGTGGCGTCGTCCATGCCGACAAAATTCACTCTGACGCCGTCAACAATCATACGCAATCACTTCCTTAGTTCAATTTTTTTATCATCAGGCAAATCGAGCGTGCGAATCGGGAACGGAATGTTAATGCCTTCTTCGCGATAACGTTTCGTAATTGCCTTAATGAATTCGTGCTTCAAAAGATATTGATTGGTGAACGTTTGAACATTTATAACCGTGTTGAAATCACTTCCTTAGTTCAATTTTTTTATCATCGGGCAAATCGAGCGTGCGAATCGGGAACGGAATGTTGATGCCTTCTTCGCGATAACGTTTCGTAATTGCCTTAATGAATTCGTGCTTCAAAAGATATTGGTTGGTGAACGTCTGAACGTGCATAACGGTATTAAAATCAATCGACGAGTCGTTGAAGGCTTGAAAACGAATGACGGGAGCCAATTTGTTTCTGTCGACGCCGTCCAAATCGAATTTCGGTTCATACTCGTCGATTTTAATCTGCAATTCGCGAGCAACTTCAACCGTCACGCGCTCAACCAATTCCAAATCACTTTCATAGCCGACGCCGATTGGAACGACGACAACAATATCATCGCGCGGTTGAGAAAAATTTGTCGTGACGGCGTTGGCGATAACTTTATTCGGAATGACGACAACATTGCTCTCCGACGGCGGCATAATCGTAATGAAACGCCAGTTGATGTCGATAACGCGTCCTTCGTCGCCGGTGGAAAGTTTAATGTAATCGTTGACGCGAACTTGTTTTGAGACCATGAGCAAAAGTCCCGTGAAAATATTTTCCAACGGCTCTTTTACGCCCATGGCAATCGCCACGGAGCCGAAACCCATAGCCGCCATAATCGGTGCGATTGAAATGTTGAAGTAGTCGAGGATAACCAATGCGCCCGACGCATAAACCGCCAAACGGAAAACTGTATCGAGCAGCGTCGATTGTGTCATGTCGCCCGTGTCAGAAAATTTCAGGCGAATAAATCCCGAAAGCGTTCGTTCACAGACGCGCGTTATCGAAAAGACAATCATCGTGAACAGAACGTAAGAGAAAAATCTTTCCAGACCCGGCGGCATATCTGAAGTCGTGACGCTCCAATAAAGCCCGATAACAATGCACAAATAAATCGGGACGCCTCTCATTGCGCGGAAAAAAATTTCCATGATCTCGGAGTCGCTTTCCTCAATCTTGGCGTCAAGTTTTCTTGTCAACAGCTTATTGAGCGCGATGCCGACGAACAACGCGAACGTCAAGATACAGCCCGGAATGATTAGCTTTTGTCCCAATGACAACCAGTCAATGTTGCTAAGATAAGCCAAATAAAACACCTCTTGCCTTGAAAAAATTTTTGCGGCGATATATCATTTGCCGCTGAAGGAGCTGATAGCGTGAACGAAATTTTGATTGAAGGTCAACGGCTCAGACTTCGGCGAGCGAACATTGACGATTTGAATTACATCATGACGTTGCAAGTCGCGCCGGAGAATTTGAAATTTATCGTGCCGTTCGACGAAAATTATCATCGCGCGATTATAAATTCGGACGGCTCGGAGAAATCGGACGTTATCGTTGAGGAAGTCGCCGGCGGTCAATCTGTCGGTTATTTCATGTTGCGCGAGCTTGATTCACCTTGCGCGGAATATACGCACGTCATCATCGGCAAGAAAGGCATCGGCTACGGTCGCGAGTCGCTGAATCTTTTGCTTGCCTGGACTTTTGACGTTAAAAAATTTCATCGCGTGTGGATTGACTGCAAAGACTACAATTCCGTCGCGTTGCACCTGTACGAAAGTTTAGGTTTTGTGCGCGAAGGTTTCTTGCGCGAAATTATTTTGACCGGCGGCGTCTACGAAAATTTAATCGTGCTCGGAATGATTGACCGCGAATATTTCTGCAAGCATTAAGCTAAAAAATTATCCCCGCTACAAAAAAGTTACGGGGATTTTCTATTTCATGCGCCGAAAAATTTTTACACAGCCTTAGCCAAATCCTCGCCGAGTTTGCGGCATTCTTCAAGTGCGGTGTCATCGGGAGCATTTTCCGCGATAACGGAGCCGACAAATTTTGCGCCGGCTTCTTTGGTGCGTTCAGACCAATTTTCCATCCATACGCCGCCGCCCCAACCGTAGCTGCCGAAAAGTCCGACGGG
>CAMNPA010000185.1 GCA_946547205.1 uncultured Selenomonadales bacterium
CGAGTAAGCAGGTTTAGACATTTGGAGGAACCGGCATTTTGGAAACCTTTTTCAAAGGAGAGATTGCTGATTAAACGTCGGCAGTCTCTTCTTGCTTTATTGGCAGTCACGGCGTAAAATGTGGCGGAAAACGTCTGACTTAGGGAAGCGGTGATTTTATGAATTGCGGCGAAATGATTCTGTGCGGGCTGATGATTGTCTTTGCGGCGACATCAATCGGTTGCAGCGACAATGCGTTCAAAGGCAATTTATACGTTGGTTGCTCGTGATCTTGCAGGCGGCGTGATGTTTTCAGCGGCGAGTCCAAGAAAATCAGCGAACATTACGAATAAACGTTAAAAAATTTTGAGGTGATTGATTGTGAAGTACGAAATTTTATATCCCGAAGCTTTTCCCGTCGTCGAATGTCATCTTGAACGCGGCGAGAAAATCAAAGCCGAATCCGACGCAATGATTGCCATGTCGCCGACAATCGACGTGGAAGGCAAAATGGAAGGCGGTATCTTGGCAGGTTTGGCGCGAAAAGTTCTTTCGGGCGAGAGCATGTTCTTTCAAGAATTAATTGCGCGTCGCGGTCCCGGCAAAGTCATTTTCGGTCATGCATTTCCCGGCGGCATTATGGACGTTGAACTTGACGGCTCCTACGGCTTGACGATTCAAAAGGACGGTTTCCTTGCCGCTGAACAAGGCATTAACGTTTCGACCAAGGCGCAAAATTTGTCGCGCGGATTTTTGAGCGGCGAAGGTTTTTTCGTGCTAAATGCCACGGGTCGCGGAACTCTTTTTGTTTCAAGCTACGGCGTCATTCACCCGATAAATCTTGACGAAGGCGAAGAAGTCATCATCGACAACGGACACCTTGTCGCCTGGCCCGATTATATGAATTACAAAATCGAAAAGGCGTCGAGCGGTTGGATCTCAAGCATTACGTCCGGCGAAGGTCTCGTTTGCAGATTCAGAGGTCCCGGCGTCGTATTGATTCAGACGCGCAATCCCGGCAGCTTTGAAGGTTGGATTCGTTCAATCGTCTCAACGGGCACCTAATCATTGCGCGACGCATTATTTTATTGCACATTGCTTTTTTTCACGCGCTGTGCTAGTATAAACGCCGCATTGTACAAAGTTCTAGGAGGTTAAAATTTTGAAACTCACTCAAAAGAAAATAGACGATTACACAATCGAATTGACCGTGACGGAAGACGCGGCGGAATTTTCAAAGGCAATTAAACAAGCCGTCAAACAACTCGCCGACAGCGTGAACGTTCCCGGTTTCCGCAAAGGCAAAGTCCCGCAAGCAATTCTTGAACGTCGTATCGGCAAAGCCGCCATCATCGACGAGGCAAGCAACCTTCTCCTGCAAAAGTCCAGCCGCGAAGCTCTGCGCATGTTGAATCTTTTCCCTGTCTCCGAAAATAAAGCTGATGTCGTCACGAACGAGGAAGGCAAAGATTTTGTCTACACGTTGACATTCACGCCTTTCCCGAAAGTCACGCTCGGCGAATACAAAAATCTTGACGCGGAAAAAATCGTTGAGCCCGTCACTGATGAACAAGTCGACAAGCAGCTTGAACAGATGCGCAATCATCACGCCAACTTGATTGACGCGGCGGAAGGCGATTCGATTGTTGACGGCGACTTCATCACGCTTGATTATGTCGGCACGATTGACGGCGAAAAATTTGCGGGCGGCGAGGCTAAAGATCAACCGTTGGAAATTGGCGCGCACAAATTTATCGGCGACTTCGAGGAACAGCTCATCGGCGCGAAAGTTGGCGACGAACGCACGGTTAAAGTCACTTTCCCGGAAAATTATCATTCCAAAGACGTTGCCGGCAAGGACGCCGTTTTTGAATGCAAAATCAACAGCATTAAACATCGCGAACTGCCCGAACTTGACGACGCGTTTGCCAAGAAAGTCAGCAAGTTTGAGACGCTTGCCGAATACAAAGCCGACATTCGCAAGAACATGGAAGAAGCCGCCGAACGCCGCGCTGTCGAGGCTCAACGCGAAGCAATTATCGATAAAGCCGTTGAAAACATGACGATTGACTTGCCGCCCGTGATGGTTGATAATCGCGTGAATCAGATGATTAACGATTTGTCCGCGCAACTTCAGACGCAGGGCATGTCGATTGAACAATACATGGCGTTTTCGGGATTGGATATGGACAATCTGCGCGAACAGTATCGCGAACAGGCGAAGAGAAATGTTTTGACGGACATCATGCTTGAGCAGGTCGCAACCGCCGAAAAAATTCCCGTCAATCAAGACGAACTCAACTTTGAAATCGAAATGATGGCGCAAATGTATCGCACGCCGGCTAAACAAATCGCGAAGTACTTATCGGACAACGGACAGCTCGTCAACGTCGCGAATACGATTCGCCGCCGCAAAGCCGTCAAATTTATTTTGGACAACATGGCGGGCGCAGATAAAGTTGCGGAGCCGACATCAACCGAAACTAAACCGACAGAGGCACCTGCCGAACCGAAAGCAGAACCTGCAACCGAATCAAAACCTGCCGAAATTGAGGCGAGCAAAGAAACTAAAGAGAACTGAAAAATTTCAAGGGCGCGAAGAAAAATTTTCCCGCCCTTTTTTGAAACTTAAGAGGTGACAAGTTATGGCTTACTATGTGCCGATGGTTGTCGAGAAGACGGGCTACGGCGAACGCGCTTACGACATCTATTCCCGCCTGCTCAAAGATCGAATCGTTATGCTCGGCGGCCCGATAAATGATGACGTTGCCAATTCGGTCGTCGCGCAACTGCTCTTTCTGGAAAGCGAAGATCCCGACAAAGACATTCACCTTTACATCAACAGCCCGGGCGGCGTCGTCACTGCAGGGCTTGCGATTTATGACACGATGCAATACATCAAGCCGGACGTTTCGACGATTTGCATTGGTCAGGCGGCGTCAATGGGCAGTCTGCTTTTGACGGCGGGCACCAAAGGAAAACGTTTTGCTCTTCCTTTGGCGCGAATCATGATTCATCAACCTTTGGGCGGCGTTCAAGGGCAATCAACCGATATTCAAATTCAAGCGCGAGAAATTTTGAGACTGCGCGAAGTCGGCAACGATATTCTCTGTCGTCACACGGGTCAGCCGCGCGAAAAAATCGTTGCGGACACTGAACGCGATAACTTTATGACTGCCGAGGACGCCAAAGTTTACGGCTTGATTGATGACGTTATCACACGCCCGATAAAAACCGATTTGATTAAGACAGAATAAATTTGGCTCTTCGAGGTGGTGAGCGTATGTTGAAGTTCGATAAGGAGCGCGAAGAGTTGAAGTGTTCTTTTTGCGGCAAGTCTGAACACGTCGTGCGCAAGTTAATCGCGGGCAAAGGCGTTTACATTTGCGACGGCTGTGTTGAGCTGTGCAACGACATTTTGCAACGAGATCGCGAAGAAGAAGGTGACGTTGTCGGAACGGACAAATTGCCCAAGCCCAAAGAAATTTGCGCCAAGCTTGATGAATACGTTATCGGTCAGCAGGACGCGAAGAAAACAATTTCCGTTGCCGTGTACAATCACTACAAGCGCGCCGGCTATTATCCCGTCGGCAAAGAAGGTCTTCAGCTGCAGAAGTCCAACATTTTGATGATTGGTCCGACCGGCAGCGGCAAGACTCTTTTGGCGCAGACGTTGTCAAAAATGTTGAAGGTGCCGCTCACCATTGTTGATGCCAATTCGTTGACGGAAGCAGGTTACGTCGGCGAGGACGTTGAGGACGTTTTACTTGCGCTGTTTCGTGCGGCGGACGGTGACCTTAGCAAGGCGGAGCGTGGAATAATTTACATTGACGAGGTTGACAAAATCGCCCGCAAGCCCGGCATGTACCGCGACATTTCCGGCGAAGGTGTTCAGCAGGCGTTGCTGAAAATT
>CAMNPA010000186.1 GCA_946547205.1 uncultured Selenomonadales bacterium
ACAAGAATTGCCATAAAAATTCCCCCCAGATTTTTGAAACGAAACCGTTTGTTGAAAAAATCACGTTGAATAGAATTGAAACCCGGCGCGCATGGACGCGCGCCGCCGCCGACCGCGTCGCCGGATGCGACGTTAGGCGGATAAACGCCCTTTCTTTTTGCTACTTTTTCTTTGGGCGCAGCAAAGAAAAAGTAGATCCTAAAAAATTAAAAGCAATCACGAGCCGAATGCAATGCAGACAATCTCTAAATCAATCTGTCGATAGCCGCAAGCAACTCGTCGCGGGCAACGGCATAAGTTCCGACCTTCGCAACGACGACACCTGCCGCAACGTTCGCAAGATAAGCCGCCGCCGCCGAATCGATTTTCCCTGCCAATGCCGCCGCGAAAACCGAAATGACAGTGTCGCCCGCACCCGAAACGTCGAAAACTTCTTGCGCGCGAGCTTTGATGTGTGAAATTTTTTTGCCGTCAACGAGCGTCAGACCTTTTGCCGAACGCGTGATGACCAGCCCGTTCAAATTGAATTCGTCGATAACTTTTGCCGCCGCAGTCTCAATCAATTCGTCAACGTTTTTAATTTTGCGCGGAAGAATTTCGTTGAACTCCTTGAGATTCGGCGTGATGAAACTCGCACCGAAATATTTCTGCCAATCGTCACCTTTCGGATCGACGACGACAAATTTTTTCGCCGCACGACAAGCCTTGATGACTTCGCGACAAATTCGCTCCGTGCAAACGCCCTTGCCGTAATCTGAAATTATCACCGCGTCGACGCTTGAAAGTCGCTCAAAAAATTTATCCAGCAAAATTTTTTCGTCGGCACCGTCAAGTTCAGAGGCGTCCTCAAAGTCCAGACGAATCATTTGCTGATGACCGCTTATCACGCGAATTTTCGTCGTCGTCGGCTTTGAAGTCTCGATCACGCCGGAAAAATTCACGCCGCGATTTTTCAACGTCGCCAAAAGTTTTTCGCCGTGAACGTCACGACCGATTTGCGCCACGATTGACGTTTGACAGCCGAGCAACGCCAAGTTATGCACAACATTTGCCGCGCCGCCGAGAGTGTCTTTGACCTGCGTCACGTGAGCAATCGGCACGGGAGCTTCGGGCGAAATACGAGTGACTTCGCCGAAATAATATTTGTCAAGCATCACGTCGCCGATGACGAGAACTTTGCACTTGTCGACGCCGTGCGCCACGAAATTTTTCAATGTGTCAAGATTCATTCGATACCTCCATAATTTAAGCCTCACAAAGGATTAATTAGAAAAAAAATCTCCTTCATGTCTCGTGACGCGAAGGAGTTTTTGATTGTTCATCTCTCGTGAGAAAAATACATTTTGGGCGGAACTCTCATGCCCAATTCATCTTCGGCGATCTGTTTGATTCTCTGCGGCGATTTGAGTTGAGCAATTTCCACGCGCAAACGTTCGTTTTCCAATTCGATTTGTTGAGCTTGATTTTGTGTTGCGACCAGTGCATAACCGCGACTTGCGCTTATTCCGCTGCGAATGACGACTGCCATTGCCAATATCGCGAAGACGACGAACGCCACTCGACAGCGCGAACGGAGCAGGTGATTCAATCGCGGTTGACCTTTGATTAGCGTTAACGACGCCTCGTTTGCGGCAACCTCTTGTTGAGCCTGGCTTTCATACTTTTTTTTATGTTTAGCTGTCACCGAACTCCTCCTTTAAATTTCGCAGTGAACGTCTATTTACTCACGCCCGCCAATTTTTCGGCGACGCGCAGTTTGGCTGACTTCGCACGGGTATTTTGAATCGTCTCGTCAAGCGTCGGTGCGATTGCTTTGCCGAGAATTTTTATCTGCGCATGGTGATTGCAAATGCACACGGGAAAATTTTTCGGGCAAATGCAGCCTTGCGCCAACGTCTTGAAAGTTTCTTTGACAATGCGGTCTTCGAGCGAATGGAATGTTATCACGGCAATGCGCCCGCCGATTTTCAAACGATTAACGGCTTTTCTCAACGCGTCGGACAAAATTTCAAGCTCGCCGTTGACTTCAATCCGAATCGCCTGAAAAATTCTTTTGGCGGGATGTCCGCCGTTCTTGGTGCGCGGAACGTTCTGTTCAATCAGCTTGACAAGTTCGCCGGTCGTCTCAATCGGAAAATTTTTTCGTGTGCGACAGATTGCTGCTGCAACTCGTTTGGCAAAGCGTTCCTCGCCGTAGTCGTGAAAAATTTCCGCAAGGTGATTTTCGTCGCAATGATTAATCACGTCGCGTGCCGTCAAAGTCTGTCGTCTGTCCATGCGCATATCCAGCGGCGAATTTTTTATGTAGGAAAAGCCGCGCTCCGAAGTGTCAATCTGATGTGAAGAAACGCCGAGATCGAAAAGTGCGCCGTCAAGTTCGTCAACGCCTAAGCCGTCCAAAATTTTATCGAGTTCACTGAAATTCGCGCGCACAACCTCAACATTGCAAGTCAGCCCTGTCAATTTCTCTTCTGCCGCTTGAATGGCGTCCGCGTCTCTGTCAATGCCGATTAATTTGCCGTGAGTGTCGAGCCGTTCACAAATCGCCTTTGCGTGTCCTGCGCCGCCGAGTGTGCAGTCGAGATAAGTTCCGTTCGATTTTATGTTGAGCGCGTTGAGAACTTCGCCAAGCATAACGCTTTTGTGTTCAAAGTTCAACGCTGCTCGCCTCCAAATCTTTTGTTAAGCCCTATTCGCTTTGACGTGAAATTTTCCTTTAGACTTCTCGAAAAAATTTTTCAGTGCAATTTCATTGACGCCGATATTCCAAATGATATAATCAGCGACAATTTAAAGGAGGAATTTTTTTATGAAAATCACCAAAGACATGAACATTGTCGAAGTCGTGCAACGCTATCCCGATACAATGATGGTCTTCATGTATGCGGGAATGGGCTGCTTCGGTTGTCACGCGGCGCAATTTGAAAACATTGAGGAAGGCGCACTCGTTCACGGCATTGACCCGGATAAACTCGTTGAGGCTCTTAACGAAGTCGCGGCGGCAAGTGACGAGGCTGATGCCGAACTTTCGGGCGTCGCGGAGAAATAAACGATGAGAATCGGCAAAATCAATCGTGCGACAAACGAAACTCGCATTGACGTTGAGTTGAACCTTGACGGCGCGGGCAAAACGAAAATTTCTACGGGAATCGGTTTCTTCGACCACATGTTGAATCTTTTTGCGGCGCACGGACAATTTGATTTGCAAGTGACCTGCGCGGGCGATTTGGACGTTGACGGACATCACAGCGTTGAAGACATTGGAATTGCACTCGGCGCGGCGTTGAAGACTGCTCTCGGCGACAAACGCGGCATCACTCGCTACGGGACGTTCTTCCTGCCGATGGACGAGACTCTTGCTCTTGTCAGTTTGGACATCAGCGGGCGACCGTTTTTGGTTTGCGAAGTAGGCAACCTTGCGCCGATGATCGGCGGCTTTGACACGGAGCTTGTCGAAGAATTTTTGCGCGCCTTTGCATTCAACGCCGGACTTACTCTGCACGCGAAGATTCTTTACGGCAAAAACTCTCATCACAAGGTTGAAGCGATATTCAAAGCTCTCGGTCACGCGCTCAAGGCGGCTGTCACCATTGACGAAAAAATTCACGGCGTACCGTCAACAAAAGGCGTGCTTTAAAATCGGAGCTCATTCGGAGGCGACACGATGAACTTTTTTGCAACGGGCAACGATTCATTCGCGGCAGGACTTGATTTGAATTTCATGACGCCCGCCGGCAGTCGCAGTAAAAATTTTTCGCGTGACGGGCAAAATCTTCAACAGAGTTTCTCAATCGCGCAAGACGTTTTCAAGCAAGTTGGTTGCGGCGAAATAAATTTCGTGCTCATCGGGCTTGAAGTCGACGTTCTCTTTCGCGATGCAGAAAA